>JAXHTF010000152.1 GCA_034211275.1 Acidobacteriota bacterium | reverse complement strand
GAGATCCCCGGCGGGGGCCCGCGGCCCACGGCTCGAGAAGTTGGCGATGGCATCGTCGCTGCGGGTCACCGTGTTCTGATCATCCATGGCCGCCACACAGACGGCGTTGTCGGCGGAGCACGGAGAGGTCAGGCCGGAATTGCCGGGGCCATCGTTGCCCGCAGCGGCGACCACCGAGATACCCCGAGCCACCACCTGGTTGGCCATCTGGCTGGCTGCGTCAGTGCCGTCCGTGGTGATGGTCTGGAACGAGGTGTCGCATTGCCGAAGGCTCAAATTGACCACGTCCACCTGCCAGGTGGGCTGGTTGGTGATCAGCTGCTCGAAGCACTCGATGACATCGAGCCACGAGTTGGGGCCGCACATCAGAGTGGTTTGGCAGTCCACCAGGCCCGCCGCCGGCGCCATGCCCCGGTGCCCGGCGGCTCCCGAGCTCAGAATCCCGGTGGCGATGCCGGCCACGTGAGTCCCGTGGCTGTCGGTGTCGTCAGGGTTGCCGAGGCCACTGCCGACGATGTATCCCCCCACGTACTTGGAGCTGGGGAACATCTCATGGGTGGTGCCGGATCCGGCCTGATCGTCGACCCCCGAATCGATGATGGCGATGGTCGTCCCGGTTCCGTCGACCAGCGGGGCGAGGTCCTCCAGGTTCATCGGATAGTTTGTGCTGGAGCGCACCTTGATGGCCGCTCCGCTGACGTTGAGAGCCGACTGAAAGCCGTGCATCTCCTCGATCATCGCCACCACGGGGTGAGCGGCGAGGGTCGGCAAGTCCGCCGGATCGACATCGCCCATGGCGACGAAAGTGACATACCGGCCCCGCTTGAGGATGGTTCCGTATTGGGACAGCCAGGAGATGTCGGTGGCCGTGGGACAACGGGTCAGGTTGACAACGACCTTCTCCCTGGTCGCCGGCGGCGCCGCCTGGTCGGAACCGATCTTGGCATCGAGGGTGTCGTCAATGCCGTTACCGTCCCGATCCCGGTCCCATTCCACCGGCTTCGTTTGCCATTCGAGAGGCGTCCAACAGGCATCGGCCGGCGGGGCGGCCATCAGGGTCAGCAACAAGACCATGACACCGATCACCAGGGCGCCATCGCGAGAACTAGATTTCCACATACAATCTCCTCAGCTCCAACTCAGGGCATGAAAGGTTCCCAGGAGGGGCTTCTCAACAGGCCGGGGAGAAGCACCTCCGGGGATCTCGGATCACCCTGGGGGGACTCTGTTGCGAGAAGAACAGCGCAGGGCATCTACAGCGAGACTCATTAGTAGAGTGCACTAACTATCTTAATTCGTGACATTCTGAATAAAAGTCCGCTCTTCGGCGAAAGGAAAGCAAGCAAAGGTCTCGGGAGGAGGCGTGAGGGAGAAGAGGGTCCTCAGACTGAAGGCGTTCTCAGCTTGAGGACAGGGCGAGCTCGTCCACCACCCCCACCACTACCGCGCGCACCGGGGCTTCGGGGTCGGCGAGGACCTGGCGGGCGCCGTTGCCTTCGTCGAGGATGAGGACTGTTTCTCCGGCGCCGGCGCCGACGGAGTCGACGGCGATGAGGTAGGCGCCGGTGGGCTCGCCGGCGAGGTCGAGGAGGTCGCAGAGGAGGAGCTTCTGACCGTCGAAGGAGCGATGCTGGATGGTGGAGACCACGGTGCCAGTGACGCGGGCGATCTTCATCCGCCGCTCCTGGAAGAGCCGTCGAGATCCGCGACCTGGTCCACGATGCCGACGATGGCGTGATCCACCGGCACGAAGGTCTCGGGCATCGCCACCGCCGCCTCGCGGCTGGCGACGTAGTAGACCTGGTCGCCGGGCCCCGCCATGGCCACCGCGTCGGCGGCCACTACCGGCTCGCCAGCGTCGTCACCGCGGCGGTCCAGGGGCTGGACGATGAGGAATTTGATCCCGTCGAGGCCCTCGCTGCGCACGCTGGCCACTACCGTGCCCACCACCCGGCCGAGCTGCATCTCAGGACTCCCCGGCAGCGGGCAGGCGGTGGAAGAGCTCGCCGGGGGCCAGGAGGTTCTCCGCCATCAGCGGATCGAGCTGGGAAATCACCACCCGCTCCACCACCGACGACCGGGACAGGCGTTCCTCGCCGATCTCCATGGCCGCCTCGATGTCGTAGACCGCGCCGGAGAGCAGCGCGTAGCCCTTGCCCCCCAGGCCGTCCGCCAGGGCCAGCTTGGTGAGGCTCACCTCCGCGCCCTTCACCGCGGCGTCGGCGAACTCGAGGATCGCCGGCACGGTGGTGGTCTCCATCACTCCCAGGGCCTCGCCGGCGTGGGGACGGCGGCCGCCGCACAGGGCGCGCACCACCTCGTCGTGCACCGCCGGCAGGAAGACCCGGCAGTCCACGGTCCCAACGGCCTCGGCGGCGTCCAAGGCCTCCTCCACCTCCGCCACCTGGCCGGCGGCGAGGATCAGGTATTTGCCCGGATGCACGGTGCCAGTGCGCAGGGCGGAGAGGGGCGTGCGCTTGGCCATGGCGTCGCCGGCTCGGATGCCGGCGGCGATGGAGGCGAGTTCGAGCAGCGCCAGGGCCGGCTCAAGCTGGATCGTTTCCGCCATGCCCTAGAGTCCCTGCAATGAGCCGGCGACGGTGACCCGGCGAATGCGGCTGAAGGTGCGGGGGGTGGTCAGGCCTTCGCCGGTGGGGCTGGCGATGGAGAACGAGGTGAAGCCCTCGCCGCCGGCGCCGAGACCCGCCAGAGTCGGTCCGTTGGCGACGAAGATGCTGACGTTGATGGCCCGGGACATGCGGGTAATGGCCTCGAGGTCGGTGGAAAAAATGGACGCCGTGTGACCGAAGCCGTGCTCCGCCCGCACCGCCAGGTCGATGGCCTCGTCCACGTCGCGGACCCGCACCACCGGCATCACCGGCATCAGCTGCTCGGTCCACACCAGGCTGTGCTCCCGCGGCACGTCCGCCACCAGCAGGCGGATCTCTTCGCCGCCGTCGCCGCCGATCTGGCGCAGGATCTCGCCGGCGTTCTTGCCGATCCACCGCGGATCGATCTTGCCCGGCTTGTTGGGCGGGCCGAGCTGGCGGAAGATCACCCGCTCGAGCTTGCGCAGCTCGTGCTCCTTGAGCAGGTAGGCGCCGTTGGCGGCCATCTCCTGCAGCAGCCGGTCGGCGATGGAGGCGACGGCGAAGACTTCCTTCTCGTCGGTGCAGATGACGTTGTTGTCGAAGGAGGCGCCGCGCACGATCTCGCGACCGGCTAGGGCGATGTCGGCGGTGTCGTCCACCACCACCGGCGGGTTGCCGGGACCGGCGGTGATGGCCTTTTTGTCGGTCTTCAGAGCTTCCCGCACCACCGCCGGACCGCCGGTGACCAGCAGCACCCGCACCCGCGGGTGGCGCATCAGCTGCTGGGCGGTCTCGATGGTCGGCTTGGCCACCGCCGCCACCACGTTGGGCGGTCCGCCGGCGGCGGTGATGGCGCGGTTGAGCAACCGCACCGTCTCCAGCGACACCCGCCGAGCGTTGGGGTGGACGTTGAACACTACCGCGTTGCCCGCCGACAGGATGGCGATGGAGTTGTTGATGATGGTGGCGGTGGGGTTGGTGGTGGGAGTGATGGAGCCGATGACGCCGTAGGGGGAGTATTCGGTCCAGGTCTTGCCCCGGTCGCCGCTGACGGTGCGGGTCTCCAGATCCTCGAGGCCGGGGGTTTTCTCCGTCACCAGGAGGTTCTTGATCTTCTTGTCACCGGGACGGCCCAGACCGGTTTCTTCCCAGGCGTGGCGGCCGAGCTCCTCGGCGTGCTCGCGCATGGATTCGCGGATCGACTCGATGACCCGGCGGCGCAGGTCCATCCCCTGATCCCGGAAGGTAAGGAAGGCGCTCCAGGCAGCCTCGGCGGCGCCGTCGACGTCGGCGAAGACGCCTTCCGCGCTCCCTCCACGGGCGCTCGGGACGGGAATGGGGGACGCGGCGGTGCCCGGCGCAGGAGCTCCGGAGACCGGTCTCCCGAGCGGGAAGGCCGGGGCCTCCTCGGACACGGGAAGCCCATGGCGCTCGCGCACCCGGCGAACGATGCTCTCGACTTCCGCTGGATCGATGATGGACATGCTGGTTTCTCGGTGGATCCCGGGCTAGAGCTCCCCGGGACGGCCCGCTACTCCTTGCGGTAGCGCTCCTCGCCGTCCACCTCCCAGGTGTCGACGATGGCCATGACCACGGCGTCGCAGGGGCGATCCTTGGTGGCCTCGGTCTGGCGCGCCGAGCTGCCGCTGGCGTAGAGCACCACCTCGCCGACCCCGGCGCCGACGCCGTCCGCCGCCACCACGTAGCCGGAAGCCTCCTTCCCCGCCACCGTCAGCTGCTGCAGAACGAGGAATTTGAGCCCTTCCAGGCTCTCCTCCTTGCGGCTGGCGACCAGGGTCCCGACGACTTTGCCCAGGAGCAACGACGGCTCCTACTTGCGGCGTCCGCCGCTGGCCTTGGCGGTCTCGCCGCGGCCCAGGGGCAGCACTTCGTCGACGTTGCCGTGGGGGCGGGCGATGACGTGGGTGGAAACCACTTCGCCGACCTTCTCGGCACCGCGGACACCGGCGTCCACCGCTGCCTTCACCGCCGCCACGTCGCCCCGCACCACCGCGGTAACGTAGCCGCCGCCGACCTTCTCGTAGCCCACCAGCTCTACTTTGGCGGCCTTGACCATGGCGTCCGCCGCTTCCACCATCGCGGTGAATCCGCGGGTCTCGATCATTCCCAATGCTTCGGCCATTGCCCTACTCTCCTTCGCTGTGATTCGTTGGTCCGTCTCGCTCAGTTTCTACAGGCTCTCTCAGTCGTCGCCAGAGCGCCCTTCCAATCCTTCCAGCGCCGCCACCGCGGCGCGCCAGCCGGCGTCGATGTCGCGCTCCGAGCCGCCCAGATAGACGCGGCCGAAGGAGCCGAAGGAACGCACTTCCAGAACGTTGATCTCCGCCGCCTTCTCCGCCTCGTTGGCGGCCAGGGCAGCGTAGGGCGCCGGCTCGCATTCGAGGACGTAGAGGGTCTCCCCGGCGAGCAGCATCTGGCCGTGGCGCATGCGGTTGATCAGCTGCACCTGGTGATCGTCGACGTTGCGGATGATCTGGCTGCTGAGGATCCGCGGCTTGCGCCGATCCGTTTCTTTGAGCCCCACCGCCTCGAGGATCGCCTCGCCGGCGGCGCGGGTCTCCGCCTGGGACTCGGAGTGCACCTCCAGCAGCCCGTAGTAGCGCTCGACGATCTGCATCCCCGGCCGCACCTTGGTGCTCTTGAGGGCGATGTCCGTGAGGCGGTTGATCTCGATGCCCGGGGAGATCTCGACGTACAGGGACGCGTCCCCCGCCAGCGGCAGAAAGCCCTGGGCGACGGTGCCCAGAAACGCCGAATACTGGGGCTGGAGGCTGTCGAGAAAAACGTAGGAGCGCAGGTCAATATCCGCCACTGGTGGCCTCCGATGCAGTTCCCTGGACGATCTGGATGCCGGCGGAAGCGCCGAGGCGAGTGGCCCCGGCCTCGATCATGCGCCGGGCGTCGTCCGCGTTCTTGATGCCGCCGGCGGCCTTGACGCCGACCTCCGGCCCCACCGCTTCGCGCATCAGGGCGACGTCCAGCACGGTGGCGCCGCCGGAGCTGAAGCCGGTGGAAGTCTTGACGTAATGAGCTTTGGCGGCGAGGGCGAGCTTGCAGGCGATGACCTTCTCGGAATCGGTGAGGAGCGCCGTCTCCAAAATCACTTTGTTGATGGCGCCGACCTCGTTGCAGGCTTCCGTGACCCGGGCGATATCGGTCTGCACCAGGTCGTAGTCACCGCCTTTGAGGGCGCCGATATTGATCACCATGTCGATCTCCCGAGCACCGTCCCGCAGCGCCTGGCGAGTCTCCATGGCCTTGATGCGAGTGGTGGCGGCCCCCAGGGGGAAACCCACCACCGAGGCCACCTGGACGTCGCTGCCGCGCAGCCGCTGCGCCGCCCGCCGCACCCACACGGGGTTGACGCAGACGGCGGCGAAATGATGCTCCCGGGCCTCGTCGCAGAGGACCTCGATCTGCTGCGGGGTGGTGTCGGGCTTGAGCAGGGTGTGGTCGATGTAGCGCGCCAGATCCCCCGGCACGTCGTCGCCGTGACCGCAGTAGCTGAGTCGACAGGCTCCGGCCTGGACCACCGAGCGCGCCTTGTCGGAGCAGCAGGCGGCACAGCCGCCGCGGCAGTCGGCGCAACAGCCGGAGGCCTCGGTGCCCAGAGCCTCCAACACCCGCCGGGTGAGGATCTCGACCAATCGTTCGCGCTCGTCCATAGTCTCTATCTCGGTTCTCGAAATAACGTTCTTGTCGGTTCTGCCGCCCAGCTACCGCGTGTACCGCGCCTCGTATTCGTCGATCTTCGCCGCCCGTCGCGCGTGGCGGCCTTCGCCCCAGGGAGTGGCGAGCCAAGCATCGAGAATCTCCTTGGCCAGCGCCGGGCCGGTCCAGCCGGATCCCAGGGAAAGCACGTTGGCGTGGTTGTGCTCGCGGCTGTTGCGCGCGCCTGCCAGATCGTAGCAGGCCGCCGCCCGCACTCCCGGAACTTTGTTGGCCACCATCGCCGAGCCGATGCCGGCACCGTCGACGATCACCCCCCACCGGCAGCTACCGTCCGCCACCCGCCGCGCCACCTCGTGGGCGAAGTCGGGGTAGTCGCAGCTGTCCTCGGAGTACGTCCCGCAATCCACCACCGCCACGCCCCGGCCGCGCAGATGGGCGATGAGAGCCTCCTTGAGCTCGAAGCCCCCATGATCCGCCCCTAGGGCTACCGCGTCACTCCCCCCTGAGGCCGCACGGCCTGCGCCAGTGGGGCTAGAGGTGGAGCCGGAGGTCGCGACGGGCCCGCTGGGCGTCGACTGGCTGCCGACCTTCTTAGCGCCGGCATCCCGGCTCCCCGGTCCCGCCGACTCCAACCACTCCTCCACCACCCGACGCACCACTGCCCGCACCTGTTCTTCGCTCAATTGCTTGGGGCTGGCCATGGTGTTCTCAGCGCGGCTCGGAAAAGGACCCGCTGGGAGCGAGTTTTACCACATTTGGAGATATGAACAGAGCGCTCTGCCCTCAACGGAAGCGAGGAGACGATGATTACCGAGCCGAGGAGCTCTGGCTGACGAGGCATCCAGAAGGCTCGCCCGAGCTTCCAAGCTCACCGTCGGCCCAATACCTCCAGCATTCTGGTGAGGACTTTCCTGCTAATGCGGCGCTCCTGATGCAGCGCCCGCAGATGGCTCTCAGCCTCATCGCCATCAACTCCGCCTTCCTCGAAGGCAATCTTCACGACCGCAGCAGCTCCGAAAACCACCAGCCCTTGATCCCGAGCGACTCGCCGCCCCTTGCGCTCCTCGATGAGGATAGGCGTGCTGCGGGCATGCGCAAGAGCGATTGCATGAAGCTCTCCACGACCTAGCTCTTGGGGCTCGATCCCGTCAAGCACTCCCAGCTCAACCGCCCCCACGACCTCTACTCCGACAGACTGACCGACACCGTGATGCCGAAAGTAATCGACACCTTCGTCGAGGTAGAAGGAAACTTCCTCAGCAACCGCCTGAGGAACCAGTAGTCGGGAACAGGTGTTGGCCAGCAGCGAGAATCCGCCGGGAATCTTCTCCAACGAGATGAGCGGGCTGGCGTCGGCAACGACCGTGCCGAACCTAGGCATTCAGCTCGGCCAGAATCTCTTCGTCGTCGTCCGGCATGATCGGGAAACCGTGCTGCGCCATCTTCTCTTCGAACACCCGACGCGCATCACCGGTCAACTGCCGCGCTTGCTCTCCCGAGAGAAGGCCCTTCGAGTACAGGGAGCCCGCGATCAGATACCGGGCGAACTCCTGATCTTCGAGGACTGGGGGAATGGACGTGAGCTCAACGGTCAAGGTAGCCATAGGCTCAGTCTAGTCGTTGGATGAATTCTGTCAAATCTACAGGTTCCCCAACCAGTCAATCCGCCTCCAGCTCGCCTCGTCGCAGCACATCCAACGCTTCGTCCTACTCTTGCTCGAAGGGCTCGAAGCTGCCGCCATCCTCTGCAAAGTCGGAGAGCAGCAGTAGGCTACCGCCCCGCCACCGACGCCGCCGTCGCGAGGGTTGCGGGGTCGAGCTGACCGAGGTGGGTGCCGGTGTAGTAGTGGGCGAGGATCTGGCGGTAGGTGTAGCCGCGGAGGGCCATGCCGTAGGCGCCCTCTTGGCACATGCCGACGCCGTGGCCCCAACCGCGGCCCTTGAACAGCCAGCCCGCGGGACCGTCCTTCGGCCGCAGGCGGGTGGCGGTAAAGAGGGTTTCCGGCAGGCCCAGAGTCCAGCGGATGGCCAGGCCCGCCACCTCGACCCGGCGGCCGTCGGCGCCGAGGAGGGAGAGGCGGGTCACCCGGCCGGAGGCGCCGCGCTCGATGATCTCGAAGTTGCGGAAGCCGAGGCCCGGGTAGCGCTCCTCCACCTTCTCCGCCAACTCACCGTCGGTGTGGAAGCGGGTCCACGCCCGGCGCTTGCTGCGGCGGTCGTAGGCGACGCCGTCGGGATCCATCTCCTGCACCAGGGCCAAAAGCCGATCCCCGCGCAGATAGAGCCGCAGCCGGTCGCCGGGCACCAGGCTGAGGTCGCCGGCGACGATGCGTTCCTCGCGCTGGCGAAAGCCTGGCAGCTGGCCGGGCAGCGGATAGCCGCGGACCTTGCCGTCCTGCCGCACCTCCACCGTCTGGCCATCGAGGCGCAGAAAACCGGCCGGCTCCTCCCGCACCACGTGCAGCATCACCGCCAGCTGGAGCAGCATGCGCTCCACCTCCGCCTCGTCCAGCTCGCCTTCCAGATCCTCGTCGAAGAGCCCGCTGGCCACCAGGTAGGCCGCCTGGCGCAGGGCCTGCTCGCCCCAGCTGTCAGGAGGATTGGAGAGCAAGTAGGGGATGTCGTGGGGATCGACGAAGAGCTGCGCGTCGAGGGCCAGGTCGAAGATGGAGGCGACGAAGCGCTGGACTTCCTGGCGCTGGATCGAAGCCAAGCGATCTTCCGCCGCCGGCAGGCCGGCGAGATGGGCGAGCTCCCGCAGGCGCTTCTCGAGGGCGGTGCGCGAGTCCAGCTGCGGGTCCACCGGCAGCAGCACGCGGGTGAAACCCGAGGGGAAGGGTGTGCCGCCGGTCACTCCGCCGGCGAGGGCCTGGGCTCCCGCCTCGGAGCAGCGCACCGCCCGGAGGTAGGGGCGATTGATCAGGGTGGGGAAGATCGCCTCCACATCCTCCGTGTGGCCGCCACAGGTGGCGGTGTAGAGGGTGTCGGCGGTTTCCTGATGATAGAGCACGATCTGGCCGGCGGTCTCGCGGATGGCGCGGTCGGTGACCGGATGCTCGGCGTCCATACCTCCGTAGACGTGACAGCGGGGAGTGGCGCAGAGATCGTAACCCTCGGCGGTGAATTCCCCCAGGTTGCGCACGGTGTAGGTGCGCGCCGCCACCGCCTGGGCCTTGAGGGCGTCGAGCTCCGGGTAGACCAGCGGCCCCATCTCCTTGGGCACGACGCCGCGCAGATAGTCCTCCAGGGAGAGCTCGTTGATCACGTTGAGGCGCCCGCGGTCGTTGAGGTAGATCAGCAGACGGCCGCGGAAACGGCGGCCCTCGAAGGTCACGGAAGGCTCGAATCCGCGACCTTGGCTCTGCTCGGCTTCTTCGGCCTCCACCGCCAGCCAGCGACCCTCCTCGCGGTACTCGTTCTGCCCTTGGAAGACCCGCAGCGCCGGTCGCTCCAGACCGCCCCCCTCAGTCACCACCCAGGCGCCGGCGACACCGCCGGCCTCCAGGGCGCGGTCCTGACGCTCCGCTTCCTCGCGGGTGGCGAAGCGGCCGATGCGCACCTTGTAGAGATCCGCCGCGGCGTCGAAACGGGCGTCCGCCGGCAAGCCCCAGCGGCTGGCCAGCCGCCGCGCCAGCGCCTGGGCCTGGACTTCGTCCTTGAGAGCCGAGACCTGGAGCCGGAAGTAGGCGGAACCGGCGGCATCGGCGGCGGGCTCGATGCGGATGGGAGAAACCAGCTCGACCCGACGGCCCCCAATGCGAGCGCCCACGCTGCCGGTGCAGCAGGGCAGCTGCACCGATTCCAGATCGGTGGCCAGGCCGACTCGTACCGTCATGACCCGTGCCGCCGAGGGCTCCGGCTCCAAGACGACCGGTGGGGCCGGCACGTCGACCTTTGGTGGTGGCTCCGGTGCAGGCTCGGCGGTAGCGGAAGACGGGGACGCCGACGGCAGAGGCGCCGGCGGAACGGGCTTGGGCTCGTCGGGAGCCGCCGTGTCCTCCGGCTGGGCGGGCGATGGGGTGGTCGACGGGGTAGGCGACGGGGCGGGGCTCGCCGGCGCGCTCTTCTGGGGCACCACCTGGGCGGAGGGGATCTCGGTGGCGGGTGGTTCGTCGGCAGGAGTGCGCGGTGCCGGCGCCTGACTACAAGCCGCCACCCACGCTAGCGCGAGGACGCAGGCGATGAGGCGCAGAGATCCGGCGGAAGGAGGTCGCAAGCGCACGGCGGTGATGTTTCAGACGCGCAGCCGCTGCATCTGGACCTCACGGCGGAAGTCCTCCACCGCTCCCAGGCGCACCGGCCGGGCCATCTCGCACAGCCGGCTGACCAGGCGCGCTTCGATGCGGCGGGAGAGGGGCGTGGGGCCATCGGTGCGGTCCGCACCGCGATCCAGCGTCTTCTCGGCGCGGCCGCTGCGGGCGGGGGGCTCGGGCTCGTCGAGGGTGTAGTTGGTGGTGAAGAGGGTGGGCAGGCGCTCGTTGTAGCGGCTATTGATCAGCAGGTAGAGAATGTCCTGCACCCAAGGAGTAGGCTTTTGGGCCCCGAGCTCGTCGAGCACCAACAGCGGCGCCTGCACCACCGGGTCGAGGATCTCGCGCTTGGATTCCGGGCTCTTGGGATCGAAGCTGCTCTGGATCTGGTGGATCAACGAGGTGAAGTCGACGAAGCGCCCGGCGACCTGGTAGGTGGTGATGAGCTCTACCAGCACCGACACCGCCAAGTGGGTCTTGCCCACCCCCGGCGGACCGATGAAGAGCAGGCCGGTGCGGGTGAAGTTACCGTCAGGGCGTAGGAAGCCTTCGACATAGCGCTGGCTGTCCGCCAAGGCCCGGGTCAACTGATTCTGGGCTCCGGCACGGCTCTGGTAGGTGTTGAAGCCCTCGAGGCGGCATTTGCGATAGCGGCCGGGAATGCCGGCGGCGTTGAGCAGGCGCTGGGCCCGGCCGCGCTTCTGGCACTCGCACCGCCGGGCGGCACCGGCGCCGCCGTCGGGATGCACCACCCAACCACGCCCCCCGCACACGGGACAGGGCTCGGAGGGACGGGGCGGTAAGGGCGCTGCCGTCTCGTTCATGGAAGGGATGCTAGCACGGAGCGGGGCAGCAAAAACCCCCGCTGAGGCTCTGCCGGGATCTCCGGCAAAGGCCCGCGGGGGCGAAGAAATCAGCGCTGTGGCCAGGCCCGGGCTGCAAAGCCCGAGGCTGGGCCGTCAGCGCTCGTCGTTGGAGGTGGAACGGGCGAGGGGGCCGCCACGAATCCGCACCAGCGCCTGGTGGCGCTCGATGCCGGCGCGGCGGTCCATCATCTGCTGCTTGACGACCTGCAGTAGCCGATCCACTTCTTGGTTGAGATGCTCCATCTGCTCGCGCATGTTCAGAATCACTTCGACCCCGGCCAGGTTGACCCCGAGCTCGCGGGTGAGGGTGAGAATGACCTCAATGCGGCGGATCGCCTCGTCATCGTAGAGGCGGGTGTTGCCGGCACTCCGCAAGGGAGTGATCAGCCCCTCGCGCTCGTACATGCGTAGCGTCTGGGGGTGGATGGAGAACTGCTCCGCCACGGCGCTGATCATCACGCCGACGGGGCGGCCCTTCCCTTGCTTGCGTCTTACCATGGAAGCCTCTCTTCAGTAGGCCCTCTTCGTCATCGGGCGACTAG
The DNA here is from genome assembly GCA_034211275.1 of Acidobacteriota bacterium. Lineage (NCBI taxonomy): Bacteria > Pseudomonadati > Acidobacteriota > Acidobacteriota bacterium. The sequence continues at coordinate 4,825 of JAXHTF010000152.1, read as the reverse complement.
GTCACCGGAACCGCCGCCGCAGGCATCGGCCTGCGTCCGGCGGTCCGGCGACAGGGGCCTCATCCCTTGGTGCCGTCGGACTCGACGTACTCGGCGTCGATGACATCGTCACCTTCCGCCTGGTCGCCGCCGCCCTCGGCCTCGGGTCCGGCACCGGCGTCGCCACCGGCGGCCTCGGCTCCGGGCTGCTGATAGACCGCTTCGGCGAGCTTGTGGGAAGCCTCCACCAGGGTCTTCTCGGCAGTCTCCAGGGCCTCCAGGCTGCTGTCGCTGTCCTCCAGCACCTTGCGGGCGTCACCCAGCGCCGACTCCAGCTTGCCGATGGACTCGGCATCCAGCTTTTCCTTGTTCTCGTCCAAGGTCTTCTGGGTCTGGTAGACCAGGCTGTCGACGCGGTTGTGGGCTTCCACCTTCTTGCGCCGCTCTTTGTCCTCGTCGCTGTGGGTTTCCGCCTCGTTCACCATGCGCTCGATCTCGTCCTCGTTGAGGCCGCTGGACGAGGTGATGGTGATCTTCTGCTCCTTGCCGGTGCCCAGATCCTTGGCGGACACGTTGACGATGCCGTTGGCGTCGATGTCGAAGGCGACCTCGATCTGCGGCACGCCGCGGGGCGCCGGCGGGATGCCGTCCAGGTTGAACTTGCCGAGGGTGCGGTTGTCCCGCGCCATCTCGCGCTCGCCCTGGAGCACGTGGACCTCCACAGAGGTCTGGTTGTCGGCGGCGGTGGAGAAAGTCTCCGATTTGCGCGCCGGGATGGTGGTGTTGCGGTCGATGAGCCGGGTGAACACTCCGCCCAGGGTCTCGATGCCCAGGGACAGGGGAGTGACGTCCAGCAGCAGCACGTCCTTGACGTCGCCGGCCAGCACACCACCCTGAATGGCGGCGCCTACGGCCACGACCTCGTCCGGGTTGACGCCCTTGTGGGGCTCCTTGCCGAAGAAGTCGGCCACGGCCTTCTGGATCAGCGGCATGCGGGTCTGGCCACCCACCAGCACCACCTCGTCGACATCGGCCTGCTTGAGACCGGCGTCCTTGAGGGCCTGCTTGCAGGGATCGATGGAGCGCTGGACGATATCTTCCACCAACTGCTCCAGCTTGCTGCGGGAGAGACGCAGGTTGAGGTGCTTGGGGCCCGACTCACCGGCGGTGATGAAGGGCAGGTTGATGTCCGTGTCCTGGGTGGTGGAGAGCTCGATCTTGGCCTTCTCCGCCGCCTCCTTGAGACGCTGGAGCGCCATGGGGTCGGAGGACAGGTCGATGCCCTGATCCTTCTTGAACTCCGCCAGCAGCCACTCGATGATCTTCTGGTCGATGTTGTCACCGCCCAGGTGGGTGTCACCGTTGGTGGACTTCACCTCGACGACGCCCTCGCCCACCTCGAGAATGGAGATGTCGAAGGTACCGCCGCCAAAGTCGTAGACGGCGATGGTCTGGTCCTTCTTCTTGTCCAGACCGTAGGCCAGTGCCGCCGCCGTCGGCTCGTTGACCAGGCGCTCCACCTGCAGGCCGGCAATGCGGCCGGCGTCCTTGGTGGCCTGACGCTGGGAGTCGTTGAAGTAAGCGGGGACGGTGATCACCGCCTTCTCCACCTTCTGTCCCAGATAGTCCTCCGCCGCTTCCTTGAGCTTCTGGAGCACCATGGCGGAGATCTCCGGCGGCGAGTATTGCTTGCTCTCCACCGAGATCCGCACGTCCCCGTTGTCGGCCTTGACGACCTTGTAGGGGACCATCTTCATTTCTTCGTTGACCTCGTCGTACCGGCGCCCCATGAAGCGCTTGGCGGACGAGACGGTGTTTTCGGGATTGGTCACGGCCTGCCGCTTGGCGACCTGACCCACGAGGCGCTCGCCGCTCTGGGCGAAGCCCACCACCGAGGGGGTGGTACGGCTGCCCTCGGCGTTGGGGATGACCTTCGCCTCGGAACCTTCCATCACGGCAACCACGCTGTTGGTGGTACCGAGATCAATGCCAATGATTTTGCTCACTATATCTCCTCCTTTGAGAATCTTCTTCGGCAGCACGACGAGCATACAAACTTTAGTCGGGAACTGTCAACCTCGCCGTACACCCTATCTAACATGAGCGCACTCAAGTTTAATCCCGGGCGGGTGGATTTTCTCCATCTTGTGTCCAGAAACCAGCAGACTTCGCAGAGAGATGGCCAACGGCCCCGAATTCCGGGGACATCCAGACTGTCCCGGTGGGAGAGGGCCAGACTGCCTCGGTGGGAGAAAGGCTGTCTCGGTGGGAGAAGGTCGTGCGGCCGCGCGCCCCCCAGCGAGGGGCGAAGCTCAGTCCAGCAGTACCAGGGGCTTTTGCAGCGAGCTGCCGGGGATGGAGAAGAAGTCGAGGTCGAGGAGGAAGTTGTCGGTAATGGCCTCGGTGGTGCTCAATTCCATCAGCGTCTCGCCGCTATCCAGCGGCAGCAGCTGGTACTGCACCGCTCCGGGCTGGTAGTGCAGCGGATAGCCCTGGGGATCGTTGACCAGCTCGCGAGGCAGCAAGCCGCCCTCCACCAGCGTGTCCAGCTGCTCGGGGAAACGGCCGTTCATCAGGAAGTAGGTCTTGGCGGCACCGTCGATGGTCAGATGAGCCGCCTGCCGCTGCTGGGCGATAAAGCCCAAACGCTGCTCCTGGAGCCACGGGAAGGGCAGCAGAGCCTGCTGAGGCTGCTGGAAGAGCTGCACCGCCAGAAGCGCCGCCACCACCACCGCCAGGACCCGAGCTCCCCAGGCCACCACTCCCTCGGCCTGAGCGCCGGGAGCACGCCCCGGGGTCCCACCGACGAAGGGAATCTTGCGCTTGCGGCCGGACCGCGGCTCCGCCGGCGCTTCGTCCGCCAGGGCCTCGTCCACCAGGAGCAAGTCCACCTCGCCGGAGCCGGTGGCCACCGGGGACGCCGCCGGTCCGGGTAGCTCCGGCTCCTCCGCCACCACCAGGTCGTCCGCCGCCGGCCCCGACCGCGGCCGGACCAAGCCCAGCCTCTGCAGGTGATCCACCGCCCCTTGAACCCATTGGGCCTCGAGACCGCAGTCCACCGCCAGATCGGCGATGCTGCGGGAGCCGTTGATGCGCCCGAGAATCTGCTGCTCCAGCGGCGAGAGGACGATGAACCCTTCGTCATCGCTGCCTCCCTCTCCTCCGGCAGCCCGTACCTTGATGGGCTTGTTCACCGAGATCCGCTCGAGCACCGCATCCCGCGGCACGTCGCCCTCTTCAGCGGTCACCGCCACCGCCCCCGGCGGCGGCGCGGGGGCCTCGGGTTCGGGCTCGTCCGGCTCGTAATACCGCAGCAGGAGATCCTGGATCACGATGGGCTGCAGACCGTCCTCGAAGGCCACCTCGTCGTTGGCGTAGAACTTGAACTCGCCCTGACGCCAGTGCAGGAGCTCCGCCATCAGCTCCTGGTATTGCAGCCGCAGGGCCGACAGCAGGCCCGCACGCTCCACCAACCCCTGCTCTACCAGGACGTCCTGCAACCGGGTGCCGCGACTCTCGCTCAGAGCGACCGCTTCCCGCAGCGGTCCTTCCTCGACCAGCCCTTCCCGCACCAAGACCTTTTGCAGCCCTTCGTCGCCGGTCTGGTTGAGGGAGTCGGCGGCCACCACCTTGCCCTTGAGGAAGGAGATGGCGACGATGTCGTCCTGCCCCTGGACGGTGAGGATGCCGGTGCGCTGCTGGTGCGCCACCGTCTGCAGAATCTCGTGGAGCTGGAAGAGGTCCAGACTGCCTTCGACGCTCATGCCACCCTCCTCATCAGCCGCCCCGATTCTGCTGCACCAGCCGGAGCAGGAGGAAGACCACCAACCCGACGGTGGCGATCAGCTTGGTGAGCATGCCGCCGGGGTCGAAGCCCCACGGGACGGCGTAGCCCCAGGTGGTGGAGAACGGCAGCAAGAGCAACGCCACCGGCGGCACCCAAGCCAGATAGGCCACGGCCCCCGAGCCTTCCCGTGCCGACGGCAGCCCCGGGATCAACACCCGCAGCAGGAGATCGCCGGTATCTCCACCGTTGCGGGGTCCGGAGGACGGAGTGCTGAGCCCACCGCCCCGGCGAGCCAGGTACAAGGCCGCCGCCATCAACAACACGCCGACGGCGACGAAGAGGGTCAGGCCGTGACGCAGCACTCTGCCCTTGACCCCGCTCTCGGTGGCGCCTTGCTCGCTGCCCATAGCGTCCTTGATCTCCGCCAACCGGGCCACTCCACCATCCACCGGCCGCACCTCCACCGCCACCGCCTCTTGGATCCACTGGCCGACCTCTTTGCTCTTCAGCTGTTGGGCCTGCTGCAGGGCCCTGCGCGAATCGTCATAGAGGTACCCGGAGCTGAACGCCTGGCTGAGGTTGAAGTAGGCCACGGCACTCTCGGGGTCGGCCTCGGCGGCTTTGCCGAAGTAGGCGGCGGCGCGGCCGAAATCCTCCTGGTTGTAGAAATAAATGCCGAGGTTGATCAGCGCCGGAGCATTCTCCGGCTCCCGCTCCACCAGATCGAGGTAACTCGAACGGGCCAGCTCCCACTGCCCCAGCCGCCGGTGCAGATCCGCCAGCAGGTGGTGTACCGCGGGATTGTCTCCCTGCACCCGCCCCAACACGCTGAAATCGCTGAACAGCCGCCCGTAGAGCCGACTCTCCTCCACCGCCGTCACCGCCCGTACCGGCGGTGACAGCGCCAGCGCCACCTGCTGCCGCTGCACCGGCAGCAGAAAGGGCACCGAGCCCACCAGCAGCAGCACCAGGATCAGCACCAGGCGCTCGCCGAGGGAACAATAGGCCCACAGCAACACCACCCACACCAACCGCAGCCTGGTGACCCCGAAGGGCAGC
>JAXHTF010000151.1 GCA_034211275.1 Acidobacteriota bacterium | reverse complement strand
GAGGCGACGGTGGATCTGTGGCGGGCCGCCGAAGAGCGCTTCGCCGCGGCTGCCGGAGGGGCGGCCGATCAGCGCTTGGGCGCTGATGCCGAGGCCAATCGCCGGTTCGTTCAGGATCGCGTGCAGGAGCTCGAGCAGCTGATGGCCAACCCGCCACCGGAATGCGGAGGAGGAGGAGGGGGCTCGGCTCAGGAAGAGATCTCGTCGCCGGAGGGCGGCTCCGGGAGCGGCCAAGAACCGCCACCACCCCCGGAGGATCCGGAGCAGGATTCCCCAGCAGGAGGCGCTTCATCCTCCTCTTCGGAGCCTGGGTCGGAGCCTTCCGCGGACACGGAAGCCGGCGCCGGTGGCTCCCTCGGCTCCCAGGACCTGGAGCAGATCCGTGAGGCGTTGGAGCGGGTCGAGGCCAGTGGTGTCGAGGAGGGCAAATTCCATCGCCGAACCCGCGCGGAGCAATTCTCTGAGGAGTCCTGGCGCAACCCCACGGAGGAGATCTGGTGGTGAGGTCTTCGACGCGGCTTGGCAGCGAGCTCTCAGCGGTGAAATCGAGCTAGAGTTGTGCACGGCCTTGACAAAAGTTATGGGCACTCTAAACTTGTCTCAATCGTGATGCAGAAAAACGCAGCCTTGTAGAATACCCCCTCTGGCTTCCGCCGCTGCTCCAGTGGAGCGGCCGAGCCTCGTCAGAGAAAGGATCGGTGGGCCTATGGCACCTTCGTTACGGGACGAGATTCAGCAGAAGAAACCCTTCTCCAGTCTCGGAGTCGAGGCCTTCCTCAATCTTCAGCGCACATCCGCGGGGCTACTCCAGGCCCACGCCACGTTTCTCAAGGCCTGGGGACTGACTCCGACCCAGTACAACGTCTTGCGCATTTTGCGCGGAGCGCACCCGGACACCCTCGCCTGCCGGGAGGTGGGAAACCGGATGGTCACTCCGGTGCCGGACGTGACCCGCCTGCTGGACCGGTTGGAGAAGCGCGAGCTGGTACGCCGAGAGCGCCACGAGCAGGATCGCCGGGTGGTGCGGGTGGGGATCACCAAGGCCGGGTTGGATGCGCTGGCGGCGCTGGACGAGCCGCTGAACGGCTGGGTCGAGAAATATATCGGTCATATGGACGACGAGCGCCTGGCCCATCTGGTGGAGCTGTTGGAGGCACTCCGTTCGAAGCTCTAGTGCTCCCGAGCGCCCGAGCTTTGAGGCTCCACCCTCGACTTCGTCTGGGCTCGAAGCGCGGGTCTTTTTGTCGGGAATAGATGTCGTGACAATAGTTGTTATGTCGAGTGAATACGGAGCTAGATTCGCACTCCGATGATTCCATCGATGCTGATGGGACTCAGAAGGCTCCCAAGACCGACGAGGAGACGATCATGAGCGAGCAGATTCTCGGCATCCACCACGTCACCGCCATCGCCAGCGACCCCCAGACCAACGTCGACTTCTACGCCGGTCTGTTGGGGCTGCGGATGGTCAAGAAGACGGTGAATTTCGACGACCCCGGCACCTATCATCTCTATTACGGAGACGAGCAGGGGAGCCCCGGCACTATTCTCACCTTCTTCCCCTGGCCCGGCGCCCGGCGCGGCAGCCGGGGAGCGGGGCAGGCGACGGTGACCTCCTTCGCCGTGCCGGAAGGCTCCCTGTCCTGGTGGCGAGACCGGCTGAGCGCGGCGGGGGTGGTGGTGGCGGATACCGTGGAGCGCTTCGGTGAGGACTCCTTCACCTTCCTCGATCCCGACGGCCTGCTGCTGGAGATGGTGGCAGATCCCTCCGCCGCGGAGCGGGCGCCGTGGAGCGACGGCCCGGTGCCGGAGCAGCAGGCCATCCGCGGCTTCCACAGCATGACCCTGCTGGAGGCTGACGCGGCGCGTACCGCCGAGCTGCTCACCGGTGCCATGGGCTTTCGGCTCTTGGGCCAGGAGGGAGAGCAGAAGGGGGAGCGCAGCCGCTTCGCCTTCGGCGAGGACGGCGCCCCCGGGACCCGGCTGGACGTGATCCATCGTCCCGGCGAGTCCGTCGGGCGGGTGGCCGCCGGCAGCATCCATCACATCGCCTTCCGGGTGGCCGGCGATGCCGAGGAGCTGGCCTGGCAGCGGCGGCTGATGGACGCCGGAATGGGGGTCACGGAGGTCAAGGATCGTCAGTACTTCCACTCCATCTACTTCCGCGAGCCCGGCGGCGTGCTCTTCGAGATCGCCACGGATCCACCGGGCTTCACCCTCGACGAGCCGTTGGCGGAGCTCGGCACCTCGCTGCGGCTGCCGCCGTGGTACGAAAGCCGCCGGTCGGAGATCGAAGCGGTGCTGCCGCCGCTGAAGGATCCAGCGGATCTCGGCGGCGGTGCCGGGGAGGTGGACCGATGAACGCCGATCACCAGCTCGATGCTCACCGCGACCCTCATCGGGGCCAGCCGGTGGTCGCCGCCGGCGCCTCCCTGGAAGACGCCGCCGCGGCCATGGTGCTGGTCCACGGCCGCGGCGCCAGCGCCGAGAATATTCTCACCCTGACCTCGGCCCTGGAACCGGCGGGAGCACCCTACGCCGGCAGCTACGCCTACCGGGCGCCGCAGGCGGAAGGTGCCACCTGGTATCCGCTGAGCTTCCTGGCACCGCAGGCGGACAACCAGCCGAAGCTCGACTCCGCCCTGGCGCAGCTACACCGCGTGGTGGAGGAGGTCGAGGCCGGTGGCGTACCGGCGCGCAGGATCGTGCTCCTGGGTTTTTCCCAAGGCGCCTGCCTGAGCACCGAATACGCCGCCCGCCATCCCCGCCGCCTGGGCGGTGTCGTCGCCTTCACCGGCGGGCTCATCGGTCCTCCGAACACTCCCCGGGATTATTCTGGGAGCCTCGACGGCACCCCGGTCTTCCTGGGCTCCGGCGATCCGGACCCCCACGTGCCGTGGTGGCGGGTGGAGGAGACGGCGGAGGTGCTCCAAGGCTTGGGCGCCGAGGTCACCCTCCAGCGCTACCCCGGCATCCCCCACACCATCGTCGACGACGAGATCCACCACGCCCGCCGGTTGATGGCGGGGGTGGTGGATCAGCTCTCGGCGTGAATCTCGTCCAGGCGGATGTCGTCCAGGCCGGTGCCCACCACCAGATTGTTGGCCAGCGGGAATTGGTGCGAGCGGCTTTCGAGGAAGTGCATGAAATAGCCCGCGGTGTTGGGAAAGACGAAGAGGTCGCCGACTTCAACCCCGATGGGAAAGCGCAGCCGGCGCGAGGTGAGGAGCTCGTTTTCGATGCAATAGGCGCCGACCAGGAAGCCCTCCGAGCCGGTGCCGGGCCCGGAACTGACGGAGCCGGAGCTGGCGGAGCTCTCTTTGGCTCGACCCAGGCCGGTGGGGAGGAGAAGGGGATCGAGCATGAAATCGAGGCTCGAGGTGCGGCATTGGGTGCTGTTCATCTCCAAGCCGATGAGCCAATGACCGTCGTGGTGGAGCTTGCGGTAGGCGACCCGGGCGACGGTCATGCCGGCGCCGTCCAGCACGCTACGGCCCGGCTCGCACCGTAGCTCCAGCTCCAGCCGGCGTAGCTCCGTCGCCAGCGAGTGCTGGGTGCCGGTTCGCGGCGCGTCGAGCACCCGGCGCAGCCATTGGCGGCCGGTGGGACGCTGGAAGAACGGATAGACCTTGGGTTTGCCTTCGATCCGGCCCTCATGGGCCCGCAGGCCCAGCGTCTGACCGCGGTAGGTGAGGGGAGCTTGTCGGCCCAGCAGTGCCTCGCGGTGGTGATGCCAGAACGCTTGCCATTGCGCCTCGTCATCGAGATAGCTCATGGGAAGGCCGCCGCCGATGTCGATGAAGCGGACCGGATGGCCGCGCTGGCGCAGGGCTTCCGCCAGGTCCAGCGATTGGTCGAGGGCGGAGGCCCGCTGGTCGGCGTCGTAGCCATCGAGATGAAAGTGTAATCCTTCGAGGCGAATCCTCTCGGCGATCTCCGGTCGGCGCCATTGGCTCTCGACGGCTGCCACGGCGTGATCGATGTCGAAGCCGAAGCGAGAGAAGAGCTTGCGACCCTGGTGCCGAAAGCCGCTGAGCCTCAGGGCGCCCACGGCGGTGGTCCCGGCATTGCGGGCCGCACTCGCCAGGCCCTCGATCTCATCGAAATTGTCGAGGGTCGCGGGCACCCGATGGCGGGCGCACAGGGAGAGGGCTGCGGTGCCCTTGATGGCCGCGGTAAGGATCAGACGCTCTCCCGGAAGGCCTCGTTCCAGGCATTGGCGCAGCTCGTTCTCGCTAGCGGTGTCGACCCCAAAGCCGGCATCCCGAGCAGCTTTTACAAAGCTCAGGCACTTATTGGCTTTGCGAGCCAGGAAGACCCCGAGCTTCACGTCGACCTCGTCCGCCGCCTCGTACAGCCGGCGGACATTGCGCAAGAAGGGATCGACGTGGTGCAGGTGCAGCGGTGAGCCGTGCTCCCGTACCAGTGCAGCGAGGCGCGCCGGGCGCTTGCAGAGCTCTTTCTGCCAACTCTCCAGGCGGGCGGTGAGGGGCTTCACACCGCCGCAGGCGGCATGGAGGTTGTCGTTGGTGAGGGTTTCTTCAGCCAGTCGCTCGTTCATACCTCGGCTAGACGATTCACGAGCCATGCCACCACCCTGGCTGCCCAGGCCTCTGGGTGATGGTGGAGGGTGCGGCTGAGGGTGTCGTTGCCCAGGACGCAGCCTTCGGTGGCCCGGCCGAGGACCGACAGGCCCGGAGTAGGCCGTCCGTCGTCGCCGATGCATTGCGCGCTCCGGGTGATCTCGATGCCGTCGGTCCCCTCTAGCTGCCGAGCATGACCGGCGGTGAGCAGGCCACCGAGCAGGCTGTCCGGTCCGGGCTCGGCGCCGGGCGGGCGGAGCACGGCGTGAACCAGCCGGTCCACCGTTTGCTGTCGGGAGCCGTGGATCAGGCATGGTAAGCCGTCGGCGAAGCTCACGGTAGGATTTTGTACGAAGCTCAGATCGATGCGGCCGGCGTCCAGCAGCGCCAGAATCTTCGCGACATTGATGGCGGGAGGCCCGAAGGCGATTCGTTCCATCTCCCGGCTGAGCCGCCAGAAGCTGGGCCAGGCGGCGGTGGGCAGTCCTCTGTGGCTGATGCTGTCCACCAGCGCGGGATAGAGACCGCGCCAGGCCTGCCCCAGGGCCCACCAATGATCCAGCGGCCGTCTTCCCACCGCCACCTCCCAGGCGTGGCGCATCTCCTGCTCTACCTCTTGCGGAGCGAGTCGCGGAGGCGGCTCGGCACAGCGTCTCGCCACCAGCTGGATCATGGTCTGCGGCCGGTCGGCGGAGAGCTCCGGCTGCTGCGGCTCGGCCCGCTCCAAGGCCTGGGCGGCAGAGGCGGCGACCTGTCGGAGAATGGCCGCCGTGGCGGATTCTCCGTCGAGCTCCAGCTCGGCGATGCGCCGCCGGCCCTCTTCCCAGACCTCGTCGAGATCGCCGCGATGGGGCACTCGATGCCCATCGGGCTTGGCCAATAGCGGCCGGCCGGTGCGGGAGAAGGGAAAGATCGTACGGACCTCTCCGGAGCCCGGCCGATAGCGAAGCCTCGGCCCGTCGTCCACGGATTCGAAACGTCCGCCGCGGCCCTCGAAGAGAGCCAGAGTCGCGTCGATCCAGGTGAGGGCGAAGCCTCGCATGGCGACGTCGCTGCCCGGGGGAACGGCCTCCTCGGTCAGCCACCGATCGACCGGAAATACTGCCGGGATCAGCCCTGCACCGTCTTCTCCCAACGAAGGCCGGGGGCGGGCGTCATGGCCGACGCTGATCAGCACCTGATCCACCTCCACCCTTCCGCCGGAAGCTCCCACAACCTGCCATCGGCTCCGCATTGGGCTTGTGCCCGATTCCAGCCTGCCCGGCTGGAGCTGGGCAAGCCGGAGATCGACGGCTTTCTCGGGATGATGCTCGACCCTCACGGCTTCCGGGAGATCGGAGAGAGCCGCTTCGAAGACGGAGTGAAGATACTCCCCGACCACGCATCGAGGCGCAAAGTCGTCCGCATCCGCCAGCGCCGGATGGTGCTGCTCCAGCCAGGGGACCAGCGCGGGCGGAGGCGTCGGCAAGGAGGGCGCTTCCGGTGCGCGGGCGCTGACCCAGCGGTTGGCGAAATTCATTCGCAGGTAGGGCGGCTGGTCCAGATCGTAGGGCAAGCTGACACCGAGCCTCGCACGCGGCTCCCAGATATGCAGCGTTACGGGTTTCTGCGAAGACCGGCGATGGAGCTTGGCGATCAGTCGTTCGAAGGCGTAGAGGCCTTTGGGGCCGAGGCCTATGAAGGCGATGGACGGGGCAGTGTCGATGTCTGGCACGGGTGAGGGGTGACCGGTCATGGGAGTGACGCGGGACGACGATCATGGAGTCGGCGCCCCCGAGCTTCGAGGATATCTCCATCGGCACCGCGGGGGGTGCTGGGGAGGGGGCGAAGCTCTCGGATAGAGTCGAGGCGACGCAGCGAAGGAAACCCTCTGGATGGCGCGGGAGGCAATGCAATGAGGCAGCGGTGGAGACGGTTGTGGATCGGGATCATGGCGTTGGGCTTGTCTTCGGCCCTGCTGGCGGCTGAAGTCGTAATGTCGGAGGGATTAGAGGCTCGAGAGGGAGAAGGCGTAGCGTCGGCTGCGCCGGCGACGGACACCGCGGCCGGATCCTGTGGCGAGGTCCCCGAGCCGGATCGGTGCCGGGAGCTCTTGGCCCTGCGGGAGGAGGATCAGGAGATTCGGCAGCGGTATCTCGAAGCTCCCGAGAGCGAGGCGATCCACGCCGAGATGCTCAACCTCAACCGCCGGCACCTGGCTCGGGTGGTGGAGATCCTCGAGGCGGATGGCTGGCCGGGAATTTCCGAGGTGGGAGCAAAGGCTTCCCAGGGTGCCTGGCTGATCATCCAGCACGCCGACCTGGAGACTCAGAAGCGCTATCTACCGCTGATGCAGGAAGCGGCGGAGCAGGGCGAGCTTCCCGGCCGCCTGTTGGCCACCACCGTCGATCGGGTGCGCGTCCGGCAGGGCCAGAAGCAGCTCTACGGTACTCAGTACACCCGCGGTGAAGACGGCCGGCTGATGCCCCAACCCATCGAGGATCCGGAAGGCGTCGACGCACGGCGCCGGGAGGTCGGGTTGAAGTCGCTGGAAGAGGCCACCAACGCCATCAACGAGGCCTACCGCCGACCGGATCCTGAATCCAAAGCTTCTGGCGACAAGCATTAAAGCCGGGCCTCGAAGCCGTTCCGTATTTCGACAGCTTCCTCCGCCGGGGAATCGGTGCTCTACGGGGCTCCGAAGGGAGGAGGGCCCTCCTCCCTTCGGAGGAGGTGATGGCGTTGAAAGATCCACCCTAGGGTCGATTCACAGAGCTCATGGGGGATGTCATGCTCCGCTCATAAACTGTGCTTGCGAGATTTTTCATAGATGTAATGCGACAATTTTTCTGTACCGCAAGGAGCCAACCAGTGACCCATCCATGGCAAAGAATCCCGCAGACTCTCGGCAAGATGGCCTTCCGTTTAGGCGTTGCCGTTCTACTGACCCTGGTGCTGGCGGCCGGTCCGGCCTACGCCGGCCCCACCGCCTACATCGCCAGTGGCAGCAACGTTCTAGGGTTCGACGCCGCGACCAACACGGTGACCGGCACCGTGAGCGGCACCGGTATCCGGGTGCTCACCGTCAACGCGGACGGCAGCCGGGTGTACTCGACGGATTTCAGTGGCATCTCGGTGATCGATACGGCGACCAACACGATCATCGGCACCGTGTCCACGGGGTTCCTGCCCGTGGGAATCGCTCTGTCTCCCGACGAAGCCTTCGCCTACGTGGCCAACAATGCCTCGGGTACGGTCTCGGTGGTCGACACCTCCACCCTCACCGTGGTGCAGACCTTTTCAGGGGTGGCCAACTCTTCCATCGGGGGGTCTGCCGCTGACGGTTCCATCTGGGTTGGCGTAGGCAGCCTGAGCGGAGCCAGCATCACGGTGATCGACACCGCGACGAATACCATCACCGCGAGCTTCGCCACCGGCCACGGCGTGAACGGTGCCGCTGACATCGTCTTTTCGGCGGACGGCTCTCTGGCCTTCGTGGCGAACAGTGACAATACGGTCTCGGTTCTCGATACCGGTAGTTACGCCGAGATTTCGTCTACGGCGGTGGGCAGCCTGCCTTATGACCTCGATTTGTCTCCCGACGGGGCCTATCTTGCCGTGGCCAATCTGCTGGGAAACAGCGTTTCGGTCATCGACACCAGCACCGCGAGCGTCGTCGCCACCGTGCCCGTCGGGACTTTCCCCCGGACCCTCGCCTTCACCCCGGACGGCGAGAAGCTCTATGTCTCCAACAACGACGACGACACGCTTTCGGTCATCGACGTGATGACGTGGACTGTCACCACCACCGTGCCCGGGATCCCTCGCCCGTGGGGCCTCGTGTTCCTGCCGGATACCGATGCCGATGACGACGGGATCGAGGACGACGTCGACAATTGTCCCTTCGACGCCAATCCGGACCAGGCCGACAACGACTCCGACGGTGCCGGGGACGCCTGCGACCTCGACGACGACAATGACGGGGTGCTCGACTCCAGCGACAACTGTCCGCTGACCGCCAACAGCGATCAGCTCGACTTCGACGGCGACGGCCTGGGCGACGCCTGCGACGCCGACGGCGACGGGGACGGGATCGACGACGGTGCGGACATCTGCCCCTTCACGCCTCCCGGTGACGTCATCGACCCGGGGACCGGCTGCTCCATCGCGCAGCTGTGCCCGTGTGAGGGGCCGCAGGGGACGAGCCAGTCTTGGAAGAACCACGGTCAGTACGTTTCGTGCGTGGCCAAGACGTCCAATGGCTTCCGCAAGGCCGGGCTGATCACCGCCCAGCAGCGAAGCGCCATCGTGTCTGCTGCCGCTCAGTCGAGCTGCGGCCGGTAAGTCTCGGGTTTCCAGCCCAGGGGGGATCGTGGTTGTCTGCCACGACCTCCCTGGGAGGCCGGAACGCCGGCTCGACAGCCGGCAACCTGGCTTCGGGGAGGGTGGCCCGGCCCGGCTGCGGGGGGCTCTTCAGTCGCGGCTCGGGGCCTTGGAGGGTTCTTCTCGCCGAGCTGCTCGTTCCGCCTGCAGCTCTTCCCAATGTGCCAGAACCTGGTCCCAGGAGTCGTAGACGATGCCCTGTTCGTAGGCTTCCAGGAGTCGGCGGTAGAGGGCTTCGGCTTCACCATAGCGGCCGTGCTTGCGATGCAGCTCGGCCATTGCTTCGAGAGTCCGTATGAGCATGCGCTGGTTGGGGGCGAGAGTCCGTTCCTGGATATCGAGGGCCCGATCAAAGAGAGCTCGGGCGGCAGCTTCTTCGCCCAGCTCGGTCCGCACCAAGCCCAGGTTCAGCAAGATCCGCGCGACCTCCGGATGGTCCTCTCCATAGACCCTCTCGACGGTGGTCAGCAACGGCTTCAGCAGGGCTTCCGCTTCGGCCAGGCGGCCCTGCCGTTGCAGCATCAGGGCCAGGGCTTCGCGGCTGCCGGCGAGATCCAGGTCGTCTTCGTCGAGTCGACTTTCGCGGATCGCCAAGGAGCGCTGGAGCAGAGCGATGGCGTCGTCCGGGACTGCGCGGTAGTAGGCGACGCCGGAAAGGTTGTGGAGGGTCTTGGCCACCTGCAGGCTTTCCGGCCCGTAGAGCTTCTCGTGAAGCTCCAGGGACTGGTAGAGCATGGCTTGCGATTCGTCGAACCGCCCCTGGCCGCCGAGGGCGACACCCAATTTGTTGAATAGATCGGCGAGCTCCGCGGGGTCCGTACGGGCTCGGGCCTGGCGGATGGCGAGAGCCTGTTGAAAGAGCTCCACGGCGTCGCCCTGCCCCGACAGATGAGCCAGAGATCCGAGCCGCGTCAACGTCGCAGCGACCTCCGGGTGTTGGGCACCGAGCAGCCGCCGGCGCAGCACCAGGGCCTCGTCGAGGCGGGACCGGGCCTCGTCATAGAGTCCGAGGTTGGTGTAAATCCCGCCTAGGGTGTCGAGCAGCCGGCTGCGGAGGAGAGGCTCGTCGGCGAGCTCCGTATCCAGGCGGGCGCTACCTCTGCGGAGCAGCTCGCGGGCGTCGGGAAACTCGCCGGGATTCTGGCGTGGGTCGGCGGCGGCGAAGAGGCGCTCGAGAAATTGCACCACCGCGTCGGACCGCTGGGCCTCCGCCGCCGTCTGCCGGGCCTGGTAGTAGGTCGTCGCCAGACCGAGGCCAAGGGTCAGCACGATGAGCAAGATCGCAAGCAGCCATCGCTGGCGGAGCCGCAGCCAGCGGCTCAGTTTGCGGCGCGGGATGACGGCCTCCACGGTGGTGCCACCTTGCGGAGACGAGGTGATGGTGCAGCGACCGCCGAGGAGGAGTGCTCGCTCTTCCATGGTGGTCAGCCCTAGCCCACCCTGCTGCCGAGCTGCGGCGGGAGCGAAGCCCTTGCCGTCATCGGTTACCGTCAAGCGGACCGTGTTGGCGACCCGCATCTCGAGGAGCACCTTGTGGGCCTTGCCATGCCGGGCACTGTTGGCCAGGCTCTCCTGGGCGATGCGATAGATGGCCAGAGCGACTTTGGGAGCGATCCAACGGTCTAGGCCTTGAGCCACGAGCTCCGTTTCGAGCCCGTAGCGCTGCTCGGTCTTCCTGCAGGCGGCCTGAAGCGCAGCGCGCAAGCCCTCGCGCTCCAGGATCGCCGGGTGCAGGTCGTGACTCAGTTGCCGCAGGTCTTGGCCCAGCGTCGCGAGCTCGACGACGAGCTCGTCGAGCTGCAGACGGGAAGGGTCCCTTCCGTCGAGGGTGTTGCGGACCGCCCGTAGCTCCAGGCCGAGAGCCGTGACCCGCTGGCTGTGATCGTCGTGGAGCACCCTCGCCAGGTGTCGGCGAGCCTCCTCTTCACCGCCGAAGTAGTTTTCTTGAACGCTCACTTCAGGCCTCTCGGGCCAAGATTCTCGCCGAGGAAAGAGCCAGCTCGACCCGGTTCTCATGGCCCAGCTTGCTGTAGATGCTGTTGAGGTGAGTGCGAACGGTGGTCAAGGCGATGCCGAGGTGTACGGCGATGTCTTTGTTGGGCAGGCCTTGGCCCACCAGCCCCACGATCTCCAGCTCGCGCGGGGTTAGAGGCGCTCCTTCGGGAGAACAGGGGGCAGCCGGGGAGGCTGCCTTCGAAGCCGCCGTGGCAGGAGCCGGCGGCGACAGGATGCTGCGGGTGACGCGGGGACTGACATAGAAGCGGTCCGCCAGTATCTCCTCGATGGCCCCCTCGATCTCCTCGGCAGCGGAGGTCTTGGTGAGATAGCCCCAGGCCCCCGCCTCGAAGGCGGCTCGCACCCAATCGGGCTCCTCATGCAGGCTCAAGATCAACACGCGGGTGGCCGGCGAGACCTCCTTCATCCGGCGAACGGCCTCGATCCCGTTCAGGCGCGGCATCGAGATGTCGGCGAGAACCAGATCGGGCTGAAGCTCGGCGGCGGAGTCGACCAGTTCCAAGCCGTCGGTGACCTTGGCGATCACGTCCAATCGCCGGCCCAGCAGCCTCTCCAAGCCCTGGAGCATCATGGGATGGTCATCCGCCAGGATGATGGTAGGTAGGCCGTGGTGTGAAGACATGTCGTTTGTGAGGCCGGTTTGAGCTAGGAGTCTGACTGGATTGCTGAACGCTGCTCGATGATAGCTGATTCCTCCGTCCACTTCGTGCGCGAAACCGCCACCGCCTACGAGCTCTACATCCACAGCGGCGCCACCGCCGACGGCGGCCCTGCTGCGTTCCTCAATGATCTCTGGAAGCTGACCTGGCCCAAGGGCTGAGGCGGCGTCAACATTTGGGTCCCCCCTGTTGGAGAGAGAGCGTCAACAATTGGGTCCCGCCCCCGGCATCCTTGATCTTCCGGCGGTGGCTAGGGTGAAGGCATCTGATCTGGAACGACCGCGAAACCCTGCTCTTCGAAGTGGTGATCGAAGGTGAAGGCTCGGTCCAGCCCTCTGCGGCGCATGGTTTCGAAGCTGACGCAATCCACCAGGCTCAAACGGCGGCGGGCGGCGGTGAGAAGCGTCGATACGCCCGTACGGTGGATGGCTTCATCGACCCAAGCCACCTCGAGCAGTGGGACGATGTCCCGATCGAGCAACTGGACGGCTTCCAGCCCTAAGCGGCTTTGGACTAGAGCGAAGGTTTCGACCAACACATAGCTCGTGGTGACGAGATCCTCCTCGGCCTCGATCAGTCGGCGCCAGGCCGCAGCTGCCCGCGGGTGGAATTGATCGCTGGCGTTGAGCATCGCGAGGAGCCCCGAGGTATCGATGAAAGTCGTCACTCCTCGAAGGCCTCACTCAGATATCGGTCGTGCTCCCTCGCAAGATCGTCGACATCGGATCGGAACCTGCCGATGGCGGCCAGAGCGCGATGACGCCGATCAGAAGTCCCTCGGGCGGCACTGGTCCGCAGAAAGGCGTCGACACTCTGGCGGATCATCTCCGCCATGGATCGTTGCTCCGTCGCCGCCAGTCTCTTGAGCTCCCGGGCCTGTTCCTCGGTCAGCTGGATCTGAGTTCGAATCATGGACTTGCCTCCATCATGATGGCAGATGGCTACTGAATGATAACACTTTGGCGGAAGGACGGCGGGGGTGACCGGCTGGCGTCCCGAGCCATCAACAATTGGGCCATCAACAATTGGGTCCCCCTTCCGGGCGCCCTTCTGGGCGACTGCCAGATTCCAGGGCTTCGTCAACTGCATTGGGCTGTCAGTTCGGCCCGTCAACAATTGGGTCCCCCCTGTTGGAGAGAGGCGGAAGTGAGCCCACCAACAATTGGGTCCCCCCTGCGGGAGGCTCCTGGATTCAGGCGTTTGCTCAGCTCTGCCGGGCTTCTTCCGCCAGCTCGTCGAGGAGCTCGGCGGTGGTGAGGGCGCGGGAGAACCAGAAGTCTCCGAGGGGACCGGTGGGGAAGTGGGCGGCCAGGGAGTCTTCGGCGGGGGAAGCCATGCTGTGGGCCTGGCGGCGGGATTCTTCTGCGAGCCAGGCGAGGATGGCGGCGGGGTCTTGGCCCACGAGGGCTTCGAGGGTGTAGCGGCGTTCGGCGCGGCGGAGGGCGAGGTTCAGTTCGTCGGCGGCGCGAGCGAGATCGTCGCGGGTGAGGATCAGGCCGCTGCGGGCCGGGGAGAGAAGGTCCTTCAGCAGGGTGTCGCCGCCGGTGGTGCGGGGATTCCGGAAGGAGGGCGCGGAGGGCAGGTGCAGGGTCGAGGGGAGGTGGGCGAGGCCTCCCAGATGCTGGGCTTCTTCAGCCAAGACGGCGGCGAGGAGGTGCGCCCAGCCTTGGTAGAAGGGGCTGGCGACTTCTTCGACGCGCAGCAGATAGGGTGGCAGCCAGCTGAGGAGATGCTCTCCCAGGTGGGCGGCGCGGGCGTGCAGTTGGCGGGGATCCTCTTCTTGCTCGTCTGAGGGCGCGAGCTCGCCGAGGCCGGCCTGCATCGACAGCAGGGTGGTGAGGTGATCCGGTTCCGGCGGCGGCGTTTGGCCGAGGGCCCGCCAGAAGCCGGCGATGCGGTCCCGGGCCTCGCCGCCGAGCATGCCTTCGGCGCCGAGGTAGACCGAGGCATAGGGGTAGAGCTGGAAGGTGAAGAGGTCGGCGTGCTCGTGGGCGTCGGGGAGCGGGCCGAGGCCCAGGGCTTCCGCCACGGCGGCGTGACCCGGCTCCGGCGGCTCGGCGAGGGCGCCGAGGGCGCGCAGCAGTTCCATGAGGTCCTCGGCGGGGAGCCGCTCAGCGGCGCACTGGATCCGGCAGCCGGTAGGCTTCCTTCACCGGCTTCACGGGACGCATCAGCCAGTGGGGGCGACGGGTGCCGTCGGGGGAGTGCTCGGCGGCGGAGCGGGTCTTTTCCAGCCATTCTCGATACACCCGATGGCTCGCTTCCACGTCCACCGCGATGTCGCCGTAGGCGTCGTCGGGGCCGGCTTTGGTCAGTCGTACCGCCTGGTGCCAGCAGTGCATGCCGGAGATGGGGTCGGGGTGCACCGGGAAGGTGAGGTTTTGGTGCACGCCGACATCGGTCCACCAGATGCGCGAGGTGTCCGGGTCGGAGCTGGGGTAGGGGCCGGAGCCGCGGGATTGGCGCAGGGAGTAGCGGCTGCCCTGGCGTTCGAGGCCGACGGTGGCCATGAGCTGGCGCTGGCCCTGGTCATGGATCTTCCAGCGCCCCATGTGATGACTGCAGGCCACGACGCCCGGGCGGATGCCCTCGGTGACCCAGGCTTTGACCACGAAGTGGCCGATCTCCGTCTCCACCCGCACCAGGTCGCCGGTGCCGACGCCCAGGGGCTCGGCGTCCCGGGGGTGCAGCCACAGGGGGTTGGTGTGGGCGATCTCGTCGAGCCATTTGGCGTTGGCGCTGCGGGTGTGGATGTGCACCGGCAGGCGGAAGGTGGAGATGAGCACCCGCTGATCCGCCGCCATGGTCTCGGGGTGAACGTGGCTGCGCAGATAGGTGGGCACCGCCAGCTCCGGCCAGCCCCAGCCGGCGAGGGTGGAGGAGTAGAACTCCAGTAGGCCGCTGGGGGTGGGGAAGCCGCGGAGGACCTGGCCCTCCACCCGCACCCCCACCGGCCGCCGGCCCTCGGCGTCCCCCGCGGGAGCACCGGTGGGGGCCATGTTGATCTTGTCCGGCGCCGGCCCGCGGGTGTAGACGCGGCCCAGGTCGTTCTCCGCCACGTCCTCCAGCTCCTCCGCCGGCACCGGCTGGAGGAATTTGGGGCCGATCTCCTGGTCGACCTCGAAGGCGCCGTAGCGGCGCATGTATTGGAGCGGCGTCAGACCCTCCGCAGCGGCCTTCTCCGGCAGTCCGGGGACCGAGTTTTCGAAGATGTAGCCGTAGTATTCGTCCACCGTCAAGCGCTCCCCGGGCCGCTGTGCGGACTCGACGAAGGGGCGGATGCCGAGGGCGCCGTCGGGGTCCATGCGCCAGGAGAGCTCGAGCCAGAATTCGTTTTCCTCCCAGACCTCACCGGGATTGACCTGGCGGGTGTCGGTGATGGTCTCCCCCAGCCGTTCCCGGGCGGCCCGCAGCACCGGCTGGCGGAAGCCGATCCATTGGCCGTCGTGGGTCTCGTAGGAGTGCAGGTCGTGGCGCTCCGAGGAGTGGCCCATGGGTAGGACATAGTCAGCGAAGTAGGCGCTCTCGTTCCAGGTGGGGGTGAGGGCGACGTGCAGGCCCACCTTTTCCTCGTCGGTGAGCATCTCGATCCAGGAGAATCCGTCGGGGTTGGTCCACACCGGGTTGTAGACGCGGGTGAAGTAGACGTCCAGCTTGCCCCGACCCTCCTTCACCAGGTGGGGGAGGAGGAAGGACATTTCGTTCATCGCCAGGGGGAACTCCACCGGCCAGGTGAGGCCGTTCCAATGCTCCGGATGGCGGGGCAGGCGGATGGGCCGGGGGACGAATTTATTCCACGCGTTGGGGTAGGTGCCGCCGGGGACGGCGACGGCGCCCATCAGGGCGTTGAGCAGGAAGAGGGTGCGGGAAACCTGCCAGCCTCCCTCGTTGCCGGCGGCGGCGCTGCGCCAGTTGTGGGTGGCCAGGCGGCTGCCGGCGCCGGCCACCACCTCCGCCACCTCCCCCAGGACGGCGGCGTCGACGCCGGACTCCCGGGCGGCGAAGTCGAAGGTGTAGCCCTCGTACTCCGCTTCCAACATGCGTTCGAAGCTGTCGAAGGTGGCGGGGAGGTCGGGGTGCACCTGCTGTAGGTATTCGCGCCAATTCCACCACCGGCGCACGAAGTCGCGGTCGTAACGGCGGCTGCGCACCAGGTAGGAGGCGATGGCCAGGTGGATGGCGGCCTCCGAACCGGGCTGGGGCGCCAGCCAGTAGTCGGCGTGGGTGGCGGTATTGGACAGCCGGGTATCGAGGACCACCAGCTTGGCGCCGTTCTTCTTCGCCTCCAGGATGCGCTGGGCATGGGGGTTGAAGTAGTGGCCGGTCTCCAGGTGGGCGCTGACCAGGAAGATTACCCGCGCCCGGGCGTGATCCGGGCTCGGCCGGTCCATGCCGGACCACAGCTGATAGCCGGCGCGGGCGCCGGAGGAGCAGATGTTGGTGTGGGAGTTGTGGCCGTCGACCCCCCAGGCGGCGAGCAGGCGCTCGGTGAAACCGTCCTCTCCGGGGCGCCCGACGTGATACATGATCTCGTCATGGCGCTGTTCTTCCAGCGCTTTGCGCAGCCGCGCCGCCAGATCGTCCAATACCTCGTCCCAACTCACCGGCTGCCAGCGTCCTTCGCCGCGAGCTCCCACCCGCTTCAGGGGTTGGAGGATGCGGTCGGGGTCGGTGAGCTGGGTGGCCGTCGCCGGGCCCTTGGCGCAGTTGCGGCCGCGGGATCCGGGGTGCTCCGGATTGCCCTCGAATTTGCGCACCTCCAGGGTCTGCCGGTCGACGTAGGCCAGCAGGCCGCAGGCGGATTCGCAGTTGAAGCAGGTGGTGGGCACCAACATGCTGCGCTTCTCCACCCGCCGCGGCCAGGCGCGGGAGTCCAGCTCGACCCAATCGTCCCAGCGTTCCTTGGGCGGGAAGGAAGCCAGGTGCACTCGGCTGGGACCGGGGTAGAAAGTCTCGCCGCGGGCCTCGGTGGCCTGGCGGGCGGCGCTCAGACGGCCTTCGAGATCCTTCAGGTCGGGGCGTTGCTGGCTCATGGGATGGCTTCCTCGGTGCTCGCTTTCATGCGTTGACGGCCCCTCAGGCCAGAGGCACGCTCTGTCCCGCCTGGACGTAGGCGTGCTCGAAGGCCAGCAGGCCGCCGAGGGCGAGGACGGCGGTGGCCGCCGCCGGCGCCGGTGCCAGCCACGGCGCCGCCAGGGCGACGGCGGCGAGGAGGGCTCCGCTCCAGAAGAAGGCGCGGAAGCGGCCGCTGGTCATTTCCTGCACCGCCAGTCGCCCGTGGGCGGTGGAGTGGGGCAGGGTGACCTCTCCGGCCACCAGCAGCAGATGGACTAGGACGGCGGCGGCGAGGACGGCGCTCAGGACCGGCACCGCCGCCGGC
>JAXHTF010000150.1 GCA_034211275.1 Acidobacteriota bacterium | reverse complement strand
ACCACCTCCACCTGTAGCGCCAGCGGCGTCGGGAATCTCTCCGACGAGATCGACCTGGCCGCCGGCGACAGCGTGACCTACAGCCTGAAGGCGACGGTCAATCCGGGAGCGGCGGGAACCGCCTGCGGCACCACTAACTGTCTTCAGACCACCGCCTCGGCGGCGGTGGCGGCGGGGATCGAGGATTTGGTCGCCACCAACGACAGTGACCAGGACAGCGATACCGAGCTGACCCCCCAGACGGATCTGGTGGTGGCCAAGACCGACAACGTGGAATTCGCCGGTCCCGGCAATCAGCTGACCTACCTCATCAGCGTCAACAACGCCGGCCCCAGCAGTGTGGAAGGGGCGCGCATCTTCGACGATTACGACACCGCTCAGCTCAGCACCTTCGACTGGAGCTGCACTCTGGGAACAGAGCTGACGCTGCTGGAGATCGAGCAGGACGGCTCCGGTGGGGTGGCGGCGCTGGCGGGAGTGCAAGGAGTGGCTCTGTCACCCGGCGGAGACGCCCTCTACACGGTGGCGGCCAGCGACGACGGTCTGCAGGTCTTTCGCCGGGACGGGGACCCGGACTCGGCGACCTTCGGCGAGCTGACGGTGGTGGAGGCCCTCACCGACGGTGCTGCGGACGGCGGCGGTACCGTCGTCGACGGGTTGAACGGCGCGGTGGCGGTGACGGTCGCTCCCGGTGGTACCCATGTGTATGTGGCGGGGAGGGACGACGACGCCGTGGCCGTTTTCGCGGTGCAGGGGGACGGCACCCTACGGTTCCTGGAGGCGGAGATCGACGGTGCCGGCGGGGTCGACGGGTTGGCGGGGGCTTCGGGAGTGGCGGTGAGCCCGGACGGTAGCCTGCTCTTCGCCAGCGGTGCGGACGATGACGCGGTGGCGGTCTTCACCATCGGGTCGGACGGCCGACTGACGTTCTTGGAAGTGCAGCGGGACGGCGACGGCGGCGTCTCGGGGCTGGCGGGGGCTTCGGCGGTAGCGGTGAGTCCGGATGGCGAGACCCTTTACGCCCTCGGTTCGGACAGCGATGGCATTGCGGTCTTCTCGGTGCAGGCCGGTGGCCTGACCTTCCTGGAGGCCGAGACTAACGGAACAAACGGAGTGACGAATCTGAACGGGCCGTCGGCGCTGGCCTCGAGCCCCGATGGAGATCATCTCTATGTCACTGCCGCCGTCTCCGATGCTCTGGTGACCTTCACCGTCGCCGCGGACGGCATGCTGAGCTTCATGGAGAGCGATGTCGACGGGGTTTCCGGTGTCGACGGCTTGGACGCGGCTTCGGGAGTGGCGGTGGCGGCCACTGGGGATCGGGTCTATGTGACCGGTCCGGCGGATGGTCAGGTCGCCGTCTTCGAGCGTTCGGCCACCGGTGCGGCGATCTTCCTGGAAGGCATCGGCTATCAGGAAGACAGTGAGCCGCGAGCCGTGGTGGCGAGCCCCGAAGGGCGTCATCTCTACTCCTCGAGCTCGGCTACGAGCAGCGTGGCGGCTTTGTCTTTGGGGCGGCGGGGATCCTGCGAGACCCTGATGACCGGCAGTACGGATCCCGTCACCGGTTCCGGCGATATCGACGAGAGAGTGGACTTGCCGGCGGGGTCGGGCCTCGCCTACGTGGCCGTGGCGCGCATTCGCACCGGGGCAACCGGTAGTGTTAGTAACACCGCCTTCGTCGTCGCGCCTGCGGGCACCAGCGATCCCAATGGCGGCTCCACGGCTCCGGGGAATGCTTGCCC
The DNA here is from genome assembly GCA_034211275.1 of Acidobacteriota bacterium. Lineage (NCBI taxonomy): Bacteria > Pseudomonadati > Acidobacteriota > Acidobacteriota bacterium. The sequence goes on along the minus strand of JAXHTF010000150.1, from coordinate 15,279 downwards.
AACGGACGCCAGCGACAACAATTGCAGCGTCGATACCACCGAGATTCGCCAGCTGGCGGATTTGCAGGTCACCAAGACCGACGGTGGCGAGCCGGCGGTACCGGGAGAGTCTTTCTCGTACCAGGTCACGGTATCCAACCAGGGACCGAACAACGCCGCCGGGGTCCAGGTCGAGGATAGCTTCCCCAGCGGGTTCGTCTGCGATACGCCGACCTGCTGGACCTGCACCACTTCCGGCGGCGGCAGCTGCGGCAGCGGCGCCGCCTCCGGGAGCGGCTTCAGCCATTCGGTCACCCTGGCCGCGGGCACCAGCGTCACCTACGACATCGAAGGCACGGTGCTCGCCTCCGCTACCGGCATCGACTGTCCCGACTCGGTGGATCCGCCGCCGGGCACTCGCCGCTGCTTGCTCAACACCGTCACCGCGACCTTGCCGTCGGGGCTGGGGGATCCGACGCTGCCCAACGAGGCCGAGGTCTACACCATTCTCGAGCCCAGCAGCGATCTGCAGGTGGAAAAGGCGGTGGTCACCGTTTCGCCGGAGATCGGGGCACCGCTGGAATACCTCATCGTGGTGAGCAACGCAGGCCCCAGCGATGCCGTCGGAGCGACGGTGACGGATAGCTTCCCCAGTGGCTTCACCTGTGATGCACCCACTTGTTGGACCTGCGCCGCCAGCGGCGGTGCGGACTGCGGCACCGCCAGCGGCGCGGGCAATTTGAATCAGACGGTGGATCTACCGGTGGGGGGCGAGGTGGTCTACAGCGTCACCGGCGTGGTGGATGCCAGCGCTCCGGCGGTGCTCACCAACACGGCGCAGGTGAATCCGCCCAGCGGCACCGTCGACCCGACCCCGGGCAACGCCATCGACACCGCCCGAGCGATCCTGGCGGCGGAGGTGGATCTGGCGGTGACCAAGAGCGATAACCGTTCGACGGCGGTGCCGGGAGAGACGGTGACCTATTCCATCACCGTCACCAACTCCGCCACCGACGATGCCGCCGAGGTGACGGTCACCGATTACTTCCCGGCCGAGCTGCGCAACGTGGTGTGGACTTGCTCCTCCCAGGCACCGGCCTCCGGCCTGCTCACCTTCGCCGAGGCGGCCACCGACGGCCTGGACTCGGTGGACGGCCTGGCGGGAGCGTCGGCGGTGGCGGCGAGCCCCGACGGTGCTCATCTCTACGTCGCCGGTGCTGGCGAGGACAGCCTGGCGGTCTTCGCCCTCAATTCCGCGACCGGCGAGCTGGAATTCGTCGAGACCCTCAGCGACGGTGGCACCGACGGCGCGGGCAACGCCCTGACCTTCCTGGCCGGACCGTCGCGGCTGGTGACCAGCCCCGACGGCAGCTTCGTCTTCGTCTCGACGGGGGACGATGCGGTGCTCGCCTTCCGCCGGGACACGGTGGCGGGGAGCCCCAACTACGGCAGCCTGACGCTGGTGGAAACCGAGCGGGACGGTCAGACGGACGCCGAGTCGGGACTGGTGGTGGACGGCCTGGTGAGCCCCGGGGCGCTGGCCATGAGCCCCGATGGCGAGCATCTCTACGTGCTGGGGGACGGAGGCTCGGCGGTGAGCGCTTTCTCCTGGGATCCCGGCAGCGCACGGCTGCGCTTCCTGGAGACCCTGGCGGAGGGAGGCATGGATGCCGACGGCACCGCCATCGCCGGTCTCAGCGCCGCCGCCGGCCTGGCCCTGGCGCCGGATTCGGACGGTACCGGTGCGGCGACCGGCGGCGAGCATCTGTACATCGCGGCGGCGGGCTCGCTGGTGGTCTTCGAACGCATCGCGGACTCGGCGGAGATGGACTTCGGCGAACTCCGCTACCTCCAGCGGGTGCAGGACGGCGACGTTCAGGCCGGTGCCATGGTGGAAGGTTTGACGGCGGCGCTGGATGTGGCGGTGGGGCCCGACGGCAGCTCCGTCTACGTTGCCGGCAGCAACGCCGGCGACGGTGCGGTGGCGGTCTTCTCCCGCGACCGGGACAGCACCAGCGGCGCCTTCGGTGAAGTGGAGTTCCGCGCCGTGAGCCAGGACGCGGAGCTCGGATCCGGCAGCCCGTCGGCGCTGGCGGTGAGCCCCGACGGCCAGCACCTCTACGCCTCGGTGAGCGAGCTCGACAGCCTGGTGGTTTACCAGCGCAACACCGCCACCGGCGAGCTGTCGGTACCCAAGCAGGACGTGGTGGACAACACGCCGGCGCTGGACGCCGACGGCAATCCCACCGGCGCCACCATCCAGGGCCTGGCGGGGGTCAGCGACGTGGTGGTAGCCGCGGACGGCGACCGGGTCTTCGCCACCGGCGCCGAGGACAACGCCCTGGCGGTCTTCCTGCGGGAAGGCGCGCCGCCGGCCTTCGACTTCGTTTCCGTCGTGCGGGAGGGGGATGTCCAGCCCTCCGGTACCGTCGACGGCATCGACGGTGCCACCGCCGTAGCCGTGAGCACCGGCGGCGAACGGCTCTACGCCACCGGCTTCGCCGATGGATCCCTGGCGGTCTTCGAGCGCGATCCGGTGAGCGGTGAGATCAGCTTCCTCGAGGTGCATCGGGACGGCGTGCTGGGCGTCGACGGCCTCGCCGGCGCTTCCGCCGTGGTGGTGAGCCCGGACGATCTTCACGTCTACGTCGCCGGTCAAACGGACAACGCGGTGGCGGTCTTCGAAGCGGTGGCCGACGGTGGCTTGAGCTTCATCCAGGTGCTGCGCAACGGGGTCTCCGGCGTCGAGGGCCTGTTCGGCGTCAGCGGCCTGGCGGTGAGCCCCGATGGCGGGCACGTCTACGCCGCCAGCCAATTCGATGCCGCCCTGGCGGTTTTCCTGCGGGGTACGGATGGCCGCCTGATCTTCGCCCAGAGCCTCACCAACGGTGTCGACGGGGTCGCCGGTCTTTCCGGCGCCTCCTCGGTAGCGGTGAGCTCGGACAACGTCCACGTCTACGTCGCCAGCGCCTTTGACGACACCCTCACGGTCTTCGAGCGCGACACCGCCAGCGGTGATCTGGAGCTACTCCAGGTGCTCCAGGACGACGACGCTCTCACTTCCATCAGCGGTGCGCTGGTGACGGACGGCCTCGACCGGGCGCAGTCGGTGGCGGTGAGCCCGGACCCCGGGGACGGCACCGGCACCGCCCACGTCTATGTCGCCGCCGGCCTCGACGGCTCGGTGGCGGTCTTCCTGCGGGACAACGACAATTCCAGCTCCAGCTACGGTCAGCTGACCTCCGTCGAGGTGCTCAAGGACGGGGACGAACAGGGCGAGCTCACCGTCGACGGCCTTGCCGGAGCGCGCTCGGTGGTGGTCAGCGGCGACGGCAAGCTGGTCTATGCCACCGGCGAGTTCGACGATGCTCTGGTGGTCTTCGCCCGCGCCGAGTCCACCGGCGAGCTGACCTTCGTAGAGGCCCGCCAGGACGGCGTCGACGGGGTCACCGATCTCGATCAGCCCTTCGCCGCAGTGGTCAGCCCCGGCGGGCGCCACGTCTACACCGTGAGCCTCGAGGACGATGCCATCGCCCTGTTCAGCCGCGCCTCCGGCTCCCGCTGCACCGGCGCCGGCACCGGCGACATCGAGGACGTGGTGGATCTCGGTGGCGGCAGCAGCATCACCTACACCGCCGTGGCGGAGGTGGATCCGGCGGCCTATTCCACCGCTCCGGCGTGCCCCGCGGGGATGGGTTTCCCCGCCGGCGCCCGGTGTATCGAGAACCAGGCCACGGTGGCGGTGCCGGCGGGGGGCGCGGTGGACGTGGATCCGAGCAACGACACCGATTCCGACATCGATGAGATCGCCCCGGTGGCGGATCTGGGCATCGAGAAGACCAACGACGAGATCACGGTGGTGCCGGGGCAGGAGCTGACCTACACCCTCACCGTCACCAACGACGGGCCCAGCAACGTGGTGGGAGCGACGGTGCGGGACGATCTGGCGGCGGTCTTCCCCGACGGCGCCACCTGGACCTGCCTGGCGGTGCCCTCCGGATCGCTGCGCTATCTCCAGACCTTGGAAGACGGTGAGGACGAGGTGCAGGGCCTCGACGGCGCCTTCGCGGTGGCGGTGAGCCCCGACGACTCCGGGGAGTATGTCTACGTCACCGGTCTGGCGGAGGATTCGCTGGCGATCTTCATCCGCGATGCCGTCACCGGCGAGCTGGCGCCGCTGGATCTGCTGCAGCAGGGGGAGGTCCAGGGCGCGCTGATCATCGATGGACTCGCCGGTGCCGGGGCGCTGACCCTGTCGCCGGACGGTGAGGATCTCTACGTCGCCAGCGTCAGCCAGGACAAGGTCGCCCACTTCCGCCGCGACGACGGGACCGGCTTGCTGACCTTCGTGGCGGCGATCCAGGACGGCGAGGCTCAGGGCGCCGTCACCATCGATGGTCTCGACCAGCCGTCATCCCTGGCGGTTTCGCCGGACGGCGAGCACCTCTACGTCACCGGCGCCAACGACGATGCGGTGGCGGTCTTCGCCCGGGACGGCGTGGGAGCGTTGACCTTCGTCGAGGCTCAGGTGGGGCTGGAAGGCCTCGCCGGGGCCAGCGCGGTGGTGGTGAGCCCCGACCCGGACGGTGCGGGAGCGGAAGCCGGGGGCGATCACGTCTATGTCGCCGGCGCCAACGACGGCGCGGTGGTGGTCTTCCAGCGGGCGCCGGAGCTGGACGGCGGCGGCGGGGCCAATCCCGACTTCGGCAAGCTGACCTTCCTGGAACGCCAGCAGTCCGCCACCATCCCGGGTCTGGCGGAGGCGTCGGCTCTGGCCATCTCCCCCGACGGGCTCAACCTCTACGTCACCGGGCCCGGCTCCGGAGCCGGGGCACTAGTCGTCTTCCAGCGCGACGGCGAGGCCACCGTCGGCGGCGTCGCCAACGGCAACTTCGGCCGGTTGAGTCTGGTTCAGACCCTGGTGGACGGCACCGGCGGTGTCGACGGTCTGGCGGGTGCCCGCTCCCTGGCGGTGAGCCCGGACGGCTATCACCTCTACGCCGCCGCCGGCGCCGAGGACGCCCTCGGGGTCTTCGGCCGCGATCCGGAGCTGGACGGCAGTCTCTTCTTCATCGAAACCCAGCGCGAAGGCCTGGGCCGGGTGCAGGGGTTGGACGGTGCCCAGGGAGTGGCCCTGGCTCCCGATGGCCGGGCGGTTTATGCCACCGGCCGCACCGACGATTCCCTGGTGGTCTTCGAGCGGCCGGCGGACACCAGCTGTGCCCCCGGCGGCTCCGGAACGCTGCTGGAGGATTCGGTGTCCATCGCCGCCGGTGGCCGCATCGTCTATCAAATCACCGGCATGGTGGCGGCGGATGCCTGCCCGCCGCCCTACCCATGCTCTTCCACCCAGCTGGAGAACACCGCCGAGGTGATCCCGCCGGATAGCGTCGAGGATCCCAACCAGGACGACCCGGCCACCGGCGACACGGTGGAGGGCAACAATCAGAGCACCGATTCCGACGACCTGTCGGCGCGGGTGGACCTCTCCCTCACCAAGGCGGACGAGTTCATCGAGGTGCGGGGCCTCGCCGGCGCCGCTGATCTGGTCCTGGTGCCGGATCCCGACGGCGACGGTTCCGAAGTGGGGGGGCGCCAGCTCTACGTCGCCGGTGGCGACAGCGATGCGGTGGCGGTCTTCCAGCGCAACATCACCGGCGGTGAGCTCACCTTCGTCGAGGCCCTGGTGGACAACCAGGACGGTGTCGAGGGGCTCAACGGTGCCGCGGCGGTAGTGCTGAGCCCGGACGGCGAGCATCTCTACGCCGCCGGCGCCGGCGACAACGCGGTGGCGATCTTCCGGCGCGACAGCGCGCGCCTCGAGACCACCGGCGAAGCGAATCCGGCTTTCGGCCGCCTGACCTACCTGGCAACGGCTTCCGACGATCCTTCCGACGGGCGCCTCTTGGGGGTCTCGGCCCTGGCTATGAGCCCGGACGGCAAGCATCTCTACGCCGCCGCCACCGCCGGCGATGCGGTATCGGTGTGGCGTCGGGACGACGAGGAAGAGCTCGCCGACGGCGAGGCGAATCCGAGCTTCGGGAGCCTGACCCTGGTGCAGGTGCTCACCGACGGTTTGGACGACGTCGACGGGTTGGCGGCGGTGGCTTCGCTGGCCCTGAGCCCGGACGGCGAGCATCTCTACGCCGCCGGCGCCGGGGACGACGCCGTGTCCATCTTCGCCCGGGAGAGCAATTCCCTGAGCGCTGACTTCGGTCAGCTGAGCTTCCTCGATGCGGTGCGGGACGCCACCGGCGTCGCCCTCGACGGTGTGGCTTCGCTGGCCCTGAGCCCGGACGGCGAGCATCTCTACGCCGCCGCCGAGGGATCCGACAGCCTGTCGGTTTGGGGCCGCGACGCCCAGAGCACCAGCACTGACTTCGGTCTGCTCTCCGCGGTGGAGACCCTCACCGCCGGCGGCGCCGACGGCGGAGGAGCTACCGTCGACGGCCTCGAAGGCCCCGAGGGGCTGGCGGTGGACGATGACTTTGTCTACGTCGCCGCCGGCGCCGGAGACGCGTTGGTGGTCTTCTCCCGGGAGTCCTCCAGCGCCAGCGCCGACTTCGGCCGCCTGAGCTTTGTGGAGGCGGTGCGGGACGGCCAGGCGGATTCCGCCGGCGCGGTGGTGGGCGGTCTCGCCGGTGCCAGCACGCTGGTGCTCAGCGGTACCGGCGGAGATCTCTATGCCACCGGTGCCGCCGCCGACGCGGTGAGCCGCTACCAGCGCCAGGCCGGCGGCGAGCTTCACTTCCAGGAATTCCAGCGCGAGGGCGGTGGCGGCGTGGCGCCGGGGCAGCCGGTGACCTATGTCATCGAGGTGCGCAACGATGGCCCCAGCGACGTCCGCGGCGCGCGGCTGGTGGACAACTTCCCCGGTGGCCTCACCGACGTCACCTGGGAATGCACCCTGATCCAGGGCCTGGCGGACAAGAGCTTCTGCGGAGTGCTCGAGGGCACCGGTGACATCGACATCAGCATCTCCCTGGAGGCCGGCGGTGTGCTGGAGGTGCGGGCCACCGCCACGGTGCTGCCGGAGGCCACCGAGGATCTGGTCAACACCGCCACGGTGACCGCTCCCGACGGCGTCATCGAGCTCGATGGTACGGACAACAGCGACACCGACGACGACACGGTGCTGGCCCCGGCGGCGGATCTGAGCATTTCGAAGCAGCTGGATCCGGCGGCGGAGCTGGTGGCCGGCGGCGAGGTGACCTGGATCGTGACGGTGGAGAACCTGGCCGCCACCGGCGCCAGCGACGCCTACGGCGCCGAGGTTCGAGACCTCTTCCCGGAGGCGGTCTATGACGTTTCTTGGACCTGCGAGGCGGAGCCCGTGGCGGGACTGCTGTCGCCGGTGGAACGTCTTGACACCGGCAGCGGGGTGACCTTCGAGGTCGAGCGGGACGGTGTCAACGACCCCAGCGACGCCGGCGACGCCGTCGACGGCCTGGGCGGTGCTTCGGCGGTGACGGTGAGCGCCGATGGCCTGTGGGTCTTCGCCGGCGGCGGCACCGAGGCCGGGGTGGCGATTTTCCGGCGGGATATCCGCAACGGACTGCTGAGCTTCGTCGACGCCATCGAGAACGGTGATGCCATTCTCGACGACGACGGCATGACGGTGGGCACGGTGGACGGCCTGGCGGGAGTGTCGGCGCTGGTGGAGAGCGCCGACGGCGGCGAGATCTACGCCGCTGCCGCCGGTGACGACGCCCTGGTGGTCTTGGAGCGGGATAGCGAGGGCGCTCTGAGCCTGCTGCAGGTGGAGCAGGACGGGGTCGGCGGAATCAACGCCCTGGGCGGCGCCGCGGCGCTGGCGGTGACCGGCGACGGCGCCCACGTGTATGTCGCCGGCGAGGCGGACGACGGCATCGCCCGCTTCGCGCGAGACGCCGGCACGGGCCTGGTGACCTTTGCCGGTGCGGTGCTCGAAGGGGCGACCCAGGGCGGCGAGACGGTGAGCGGGCTGCTGGGCGTGGCGTCCCTGGCCCTGAGCTCCGACGAGGACTTCCTCTACGCCGCCGGTGACGGGGCGGTGGCGATCTTCTCCCGCAATGCGGCCTCCGGCGCGTTGACCTTCGTGGCGGCGGTGGCGGACGGCGACGACTATATGGACGCCTCCGGTGCGGTGGTGGGGACGGTGGACGGTCTGGCGGGGGCTCGATCCCTGGCAGTGAGCGCCGGAGGAGACCATCTCCACGTGGCCGGCGACGGGACTTTGGTGACCTTCCTGCGGGACGGCACCACGGGCTTGCTGAGCTTCGTGGAGTCGCTGGTGGACGGCGACCTGGCGGCGGCCCGGTCCCTGGCTCTGAGCGACGACGGCGGGCATCTCTACATCGCCGCCGGCGACGGCATCTCGGTCTTCCGCCGGGATGCGGACACCGGTCTGCCGAGCTTCGAACAACGCTTGGAGGACGGCGACACGGTGCTCGACGACGTCGGCGCGCCGCTGGGTACGGTGGACGGCCTGGCGGCGGTGGCGGCGGTGACGGTAAGCCCCGGCGGGCGTCATCTCTATGCCGCCGGCACCGGGGACGATGCCTTGGCGGCGTTCAGCCGGCAGCGCGGCTCTCTGTGTACCCGGGCCGGCACCGGCGCCATCTTCGACACCGTCGACGTGATCCTCGGGGGCCGGGTGACCTACACCGCCACCGGGACGGTGAGCTCCGGCGCCGACGGCGACCTCACCAACCGGGCGACGGTGACCGCCCCCGCCGACACTCTCGACGCCATTCCCGGCAACAACGAGGCGACCGTCACCGGCACCCTGGAGCACCGTGCGGATCTGGCGGTGATCAAGACCGACGGCTTGACCGAAGCGGTGCCCGGCGAGCTGCTGACCTACACCCTGGAGGTCCAGAACCTCGGCCCCAGCGACATTTCCGGTGCCCAGGTGCTGGACGAGCTCCCCCTCTTCGCCGACTCGTTGAAGGGGGCCGCGTCGGCGGGCTTCGTCGCCGGCGGCTCCGCCTGGTCGTGCCAGAGCTCCAGCGTCCTCGGCTTCGTCGAGAGCTGGACCGACGGCGAGGCTCAAGGACCGGCCACCGTGGACGGCTTGGCAGGGGTGCGCTGGCTGGTGGCGAGCCCGGACGGCGGGCATCTCTACGCCGCCGGCGCCGACGACGACGCGGTGGCGGTGTTCAGTCATGGCGCCGGCGACCAGCTCTTCTTCCAGGAGATCGTCTCCGAAGGCGACGCCCAGGGTACCCGCACGGTGGCGGGGCTGGCGGGAGCCTCGGCGGCGGCCTTCAGCCCGGACGGCAAGCATCTCTACGTCACCGGAGCCACCGCCGGCTCGGTGGCGGTCTTCGAGCGCGGCAGCGAGGGCGAGCTGGGCTTCCTGAGCTCGGTGACCGACGGTCAGGTGGTGGCCGGCGTGCCGGTGGACGGCCTGGCGGGAGCGGCGGCGGTGGCGGTGAGCCCCGACGGCGCCCACGTCTATGTCGCCGGGCGGGACGACGATGCGGTGGTGGCTCTGCGCCGGGAGACCGACGACGGTGAGTCGAGCTACGGTTCGCTGACCCTGGTGCAGCGGCTCAAGGACGGCTTCGGACAGGTTCCCATCGGCGTCCTCGACGGTGCCCGCTGGATCGCCTTGAGCCCGGACGGCGAGCATCTCTACGCCGCCGCCCAGGAAGCGGACGCGCTGGCGGTCTTCCAGCGCGACGCCGACCCGGCGAGCTCCAGCTACGGCCAGCTGACCCTGCTGCAGGTGCTCAAGGACGATGCCGCCCTGACCCCGGTGCCCGGGGCCACGGTGGTGGACGGCCTCGACTTCGTGGTCTCCCTGGCCCTGAGCCCCGGCGGCTTCCATCTCTACGCCGCCGCCCTCACCGACGACTCGGTGACGGTGTTCCGGCGCCAGGAGGATCCGGAGCAGACGGACTTCGGCGAGCTCACCTTCCTGCAATTGCTGCGCGACGGCACCGGCGGTGTCGGCGGCCTGGACGGTGCCGGTGCGGTGGCGGTGAGCCCCGACGGCTCCCGGGTCTACGCCACCGGCGTCAACGACGGCGCTCTCAGCGTCTTTCGCCGGGAGGTCTCCGCCGGTGCTGCGGGCTACGGTCAGCTGAGCTTGATGGGGGCGCTGCGGGACGGCGACGAAACCGTCACCGGGGTTACCACGGCCACCGTGGCCGGGCTCGACCAGGTGCGCTTCGTCGGCGTCGGCAGCGGCGGCGGAGCCGGGGTCGCCGACGGGCGGGTCTATACCGCCAGCAGCGGTACCAGCACCCTGGCGGTCTTCCGCGGCCAGGCCTCCTCCGGCTGCGGAGCGGGCACGGACGGGGACGTGGTCTCCGATGTGCTGGACGACAGCCTCGACCTGGCGGCGGGAGCCAGCGCGGTCTACCGCTTCCAGGGGCTGGTGGATCCGGGCTCCCGGGGGACTTTGTTCAACACCGCGGTGGTGTCCATCCCGGCGGGCGGCATCACCGACCCCGGCGGCGCCCACGCCGCCGGCACTTGCCTCGACGCCGCCGACGACGCCGACAACGACAGCTGCACCGACGCCACGGAGATGGTGCCGGCATCCCAGCTGGCCCTCACCAAGGAGGACGGCCAGACCACCGCCGTTGCCGGGCTGCCGCTGACTTACACCCTGGTGGTGACCAACGCCGGCCCCAGTCACGCCTTCGCCGCCCGGGTGCTGGATCTGCTGCCGGTCTACGATGCCGGCACCCAGCCGGCGGGCTTCGATGCGGCGACGGCGAGCTGGACCTGCGTCGCCAGCGCCGGCTCCAGTTGCTCCGCCGGGCCGGTTCCCGGCGACGTGGCGGACACCGTCGACCTGCTGGCCGGCGGCACCCTCACCTACAGCGTCACCGCCACGGTGCATCCGTCTGCCACCGGCACCCTGCTCAACCTCGCCCAGGTGGAGCCGGAACCCGGCGCCGCGGACCCGGTGCCGGGAGACGAGACCGACACAGATGAGGACATCTTGGTGCGGGTCCACGACCTGGCGGTGACCAAGAGCAACGGCGTCGACGAGGTGATCTCCGGCGATCCGGTGGTCTACGCCGTGGAGGTTGCCAACCTCGGTCCCAGCACCGCCGAGGACGTGCGGCTGCTGGACATTTTCCCGGCGCAATTGCTCGACCTGGAGTGGAGCTGCCAGACCTTCGGCGGCGTCAGCTGCGGTGATCTGCCGGGGAATCCGGTGAGCATCGACCAGACCTTCGATCTGCTCCCCGGCGAGGGACGGGCCTACACCGTCACCGCCACCGTCGATCCCATCGCCACCGGCACTCTGAGCAACACCGCCACGGCGCTGGTGACCCCGGCGTCGGCGGACCCGGAGCCGGGGAACAACAGCCAGACCGACGCCGATCCCATCGTCGCTCCCGACGGCCAGATCTTCTTCGACGGTTTCGAGACCGGCGATCTGAGCCGCTGGAGCCGCACCGTGGGTGATCTGGTGGGTCCCTTCGAATTCATCCTGACCCCGGGCCGGACCGACGCTTGGCGCCAGCAGGACGGGCCGAAGCGGGAGCAGCGCTACCGCGCGCGCTTCGTCTTCGACGCCGGGGACACCACCCTGGCGCCGGGAGCTTTCCATCAGATCTACGCGGCTCAGGACGAGCTCACCGGCCGCACCGTCTTCGCCCTCGAGCTGGGCGCCGGCACCGGCGGGCACCGGGTGCGGGCCGTGGCCTGGACCGGCGACGGCCGGCGCATCGAGTCGACCTGGGCGCCGTTGGCCCCGGGCCGCCACCAGCTGGAGGCGGATTGGTGGGCCTCGCCGCGGGTGGAGAGCTCCGCCGGCGGGCTGCGGCTGTGGATCGACGGCGAGGTGGCCGCCGACCTCACCGGAGTCGACAACCATCGCCTGCGGGTGGATGCGGTGCGCTTCGGCGCCGTCGACGGGGTGGATGCGGGCACCCGGGGCCGCCACCGCTACGAGCGGCTGGAGGGCGGCAGCGAGCTCCACCGCAAGCTGCGTCCGTCGCTGGAGGGATTGAGGCAGGAACCGGGTCCGGGGGTCTCCTTCTGGAACGGCGGTCCCCTCTTCCAGATCCTGCAGACGCTGCCGGCGCTGATGTTGGGGCAGGCGGATGCGGTGCTGGCCCGGGTCGGCGGCGAGGAGATCACCGTCGCCGAGCTCCAGGACGCCGCTGCCGCCACCGCCGCCGGCTCCGCCAGCGCGCAGGAAGGTTCCGCCACGGCGGCGGAGAAGCAAGCGCTCCTCGATCACCTCATCGAGCGCAAGAGCCTGCTGGCGGCGGCCCGCCGGGAAGGCTACGACCAGGATCCGGAAGTGCAGGCGGCCATCGAACGCATCCTCATCGGCCGCTTCTTGGAGGACCAGCTGGAGCAGCGCATGGCGGCGGTGGAGGTGAGCGAGGAAGAGATCCAGGCGCGTTACCAGCGGGATCGGGACCGCTACCGCCGGCCGGACCGGCGGCGGGTGGCGTTGATCCAGATCGAGGTGCCGGCGCGGGCGGATGAGGAGCGTCGCCGGGCGCTGCGCCGGAAGGCCGAGGAAGCGTTGGAAGCCGCCCGGCGGCAGCCTCCCGACACCGTCGGCTTCGGCGAGCTGGCGACCCGCACTTCCGACGACGGTGCGAGCAAATACATCGGCGGCGTGGTGGGCTGGTTGATTCCCGGGCGCGAGTACAAATGGGGTCCGGAGGTCACCGAAGCGGCTTTCGCTCTCGCCGAGGCGGGACAGGTCTCGGAGCTGGTGGAGGCCGATGGAGCCTTCTATGTGGTCAAGCTGGTCGACCTGGAAGAGGGGCGCCAGCTGCCCCTGGAGCGCTATCGCGCCGCGGTACGCCGGCAGCTGCTGGAGGAGAAGCGGGACGCGGTGCGGGAGGACTTCTACCGCCAGCTGCGGGAGGAGGCGGAGGTGTCGGTGAACGCCGAGCTCCTCGAGGGCCTGGAGCTTCCGGCGCCGCCGCGGGCGGCCCGCCGGGCGGTGCCGGGGACTCCCGGTACTTCGGGCGCTTCCGGTGCGGAATCTCCCGATGGCGAATCTTCCGGCGGAGGGGAGGGGGCGCCATGAGACAGCTAGCGGAAAGGCTTCGTGAGATGCAGGAACTTCGAGGATTTGGCAGCGAGCGGTCAGGAGGCCGGGTGATGAGTGAGAGCAAGAGAATGGGACGGCGCACGACGGCGGTAGGGATCCTTCTGCCGTTGCTAGGAGTGCTGGGAGTGCTCTTCTGGGCATGGCCGGCGGCGGCCAGCGATCAGGTGCAGCAGAGCTTCGTGCTGCAACCGGGGTGGAACTCCGTCTACCTGGAGGTGGAACCGGAGCCCAACGACACCGAGTCGGTCTTCGAGGGGCTGCCGGTGGCCAGCGTCTGGACCTGGAATCCGAGCTTCTCGACGGTGGAGTTCATCCAGGATCCCGCCGAGGGGCTGGTCAACCGCGACGGCTGGCTGGGCTTCTTCCCCCGGCCGCGACCGGAGGCCTTCCTCACCAATCTCTTCATCGTCCAGCCCAACCGCGCCTATTTGATCAAGCTGGAGGGGGACGAGCCGGTGACCTGGACCGTCAGCGGCCGGCCTTCGCTACGCAGCCAGCGCTGGGTCACCGACTCCTTCAACCTGGTGGGTCTGCCGGTGGATCCGGCGGCGCCGCCTACCTTCGGCGACTACTTCGCTTCCTCCGAGGCCCATAGTCCGGCCCAGGTCTATCGGCTCGATGGCACCGGGGTCTGGCAGCTGGTGGCCAACCCGGACTTCGAACCGGTGCAATCCGGCGAGGCCTATTGGATCTACACCGAGGGCGCTTCGATCTATCAGGGGCCGCTGGAAGTGGATCTGGAGCAGAGCGACGGCCTGCAATACGGCGCCACCCTGGTCTCCCAGCGGGTGCGCTTCAACAACGCCACGGACACCGACTTCACCGTCACCCTGCGGCAGCTGTCGTCGGCGACGCCGGTGGAGATGGCGGTGAACCGCTTCGATCCCGACACCGGCGAGGAGAGCTGGCCGGCGCTGCCTTCGGCGCTGGCGGTGCCGGTGCCCGCCGGCGGCGAGAGCTTCGTCGACCTGGCGGTGCGGCGGCAGGATTTCTCCACGGAGGAGGTGGCCTCGGTGCTCGAGGTGACCGACGGCCGCGGCGTGCGCCGGCGGCTGGCGGTGAATGCCGCCGCCACCGTGCCGACGGCGGCGGGGGCGGCTCTGCGCGCCGCCAAGGCGGCGGGCGGGGAGGACAACCCCCGGGCGGTGCGGGCGATCTACGACCGCATGACCTCGTCCACCCCCTTCGCCGGGCTGTGGGTGGGCTCCGCCAGCGTCAACGGTGTCAGCGAAGCCCAGACCGGCGGCGCCGTGCCCAAGAGCACCGGCCGGGACTTTTCCTTCCGGCTGCTGGTGCACGTCGACGGCTTCGGCCAGGCGCGGCTGCTCAAGGAGGTGATCCAGCTGTGGCAGGACGGCACCATGGCACCGGATCCCGACGATCCCACCGCCCTCACCGTCGACACGCCGGGTAATTACGTTCTGCTCACCGACGACAGCCTGATTCCCAACTTCCAGGGCGCCTCGTTGCGGGACGGCGTGCCGGTGGGGTATCGCCTGAGCACCGTGGGCTATGACTTCCCGGGGCAGAGCGTCGACCTGGATGGCAGCTTCGCCATCGGCGGCACCCTGAGCTGCACCCTGACCCTGGGGTCGGATTTCCCGACCAATCCCTTCAAGCACGGTTTCCATCCGGATCACGACAATCTGGACGCCCAATTCCTCGCCCCCCGGGAGGAGGCCTACGCAGTGACCCGGTCGATGGTCTTCGAGTTCGCCGCCAGCGATCCCGACGTCCGCGGCGGAGTAGAGCCGGATCTGGGGGATTCCTTCATGGCCGGCACCTTCCGTGAGACCCTCTCCGGCCTGCACCGCAACGACATCTTCGTCTCCGGCACGTTCCGATTGCGCCGGGTGGCGGCGACCCCGGTGCTGAACCAATGAAGGCCCGTCGTGAATCAATGAGAGCTCATCTGGAATCAACGAGAGCCCATCTGGAATCAAAGAGAGGCAGCGCGATGAAATCCTCCCTCCTTCCCTCCTTCGCCCCATTCTTGGGCCGGGGTCTCTGGGCTTCCCTGGCCCTTCAGACCCTCCGGCGGCCGTTGCTTGCAGCGCTCTCGATCCTCTGCCTGCTGCCGGCGGCGAGTGCCTTGGCCCTCTGGCCCTCCGGCGGCGGCGGCTCGCTGGATGACCGCGCCCGGGCGACGGTCACCGACTCCGCGGGCAATGTCTACACCGTGGGTGATTTCCGCGGCACCGCTTTCTTCGGGTCGGGGATCCTGACCTCCGAAGGCCTGAACGATTTCTTCGTCGTCAAATACGACGTCAACG
>JAXHTF010000149.1 GCA_034211275.1 Acidobacteriota bacterium | reverse complement strand
GCCCGGACCGCCCTCGAAGAATGGGCCCGGGTCCATCGCCGGGCCAACGACTGCCTGAGCCCCGGCCGCGCCCTCGCCATCGGTGCCGACATCCTCGACGAGGCCGGAGCCGAGGGCTGGCGGCTGTGGCAATTCCTCCAGCGCGATCCCAGCCTCCGGGAGCTGATCCTGGACGCCGTCGGCCAGGGTTCCCCCCGTGAGGTCGCCGACCGGCTTTGGAACGCAGCCCAAGCGCTCATCGACGCCCGGGTAGAGCTCCTCAAGGCCAAGCTGCCGGTACTCTGCACTCTCGATTCCTGTGGCGTGGCGGCGGGTCGCGGCGTCTATCTGGACTGGCTGCCCTCCCTGCGAGCCGCCCAGCCCATGGGTCCTTCGGAGGACCGGCGGGAATTCCTTCGCCAACGCTTCGATGGCATCGCTGCTGAAATCACCGGCCGGGCGGATCTCTCCTTGGGCCCGATCCTCGATCGCCTACAGGAGAGGAGCCTTCGCCAACCCTCCCGCAGCTGGGTCACGGAGGCCTTGGCGGCCCTGCTCATCGAGGCTTGAGGCTGTCCGCAAATCCTGGGCTCAGCGCAGGCTGGAGGCGTCGTCGAGGCCGGAGCCAACGATGCCGTGCTGCACCCAACCCAACGGCAGGGTGATCACCGCCCGTGCCCCGCCGGAGCTGCGGTTTTCGAGCGCTAGAGAGCCCTCGAATTGCTGCGCCACGCGCTGCGCGATGGCCAGCCCCAGGCCGATGCCACCCTTGCGGCGGGAAAAGAACGGCGTGGTCACCTGATCCAGATCGTGCAGCGCGAAGCCGGGGCCTTCATCTTCCACCACGAAGTGACAGCAACGGATCCGCCCCTCCTCTTCCGGCTCCTGATCCACCATCAGGCGAGCGCTGACGGTGGCCCCTGCATCCGAATGCTGGAGAGCGTTGAGCACCAGATTGCGCAAGGCCGCCACCAGCCTGCCTTGGTCCCCCAGCACCCACTCGTCCAAGGGCTCCGCCTGCACCTCGAGGGCAACGCTTCGGGCCTCGGCGAGCTCGGTGCAATCCTCCACCGCCTCCGACAACAGCTGATGCGGCGCCAGGCGGCTCAAACTGGAGGTCAGCGGGCGGCCGAATTCCAACAGCGCCCGCATCAGCCGACCCAGGCGGTCGGCGCTGCGCATCAACGCCTCGATATCCTCCCGCAACGTCTGCGGGTCCACCGCCCCTTCTTCTTTCAGGCTGTGAAGGATCGAATCGCAGCGGGCACTGATGGCGAAGACCGGATTGCGCACCTCGTGGGCCACTCCCGCCACCAGCGAGCCGAGAGTCTCCACGGTCTCGCGCCGGCTCATGGCCTCCTGAAGCTTCACCAACCGGCTGACGTCCCGGGCGGTGACCAAGATCCCCGCCTCGTCGGTCTCCGATGGCGACACGAAGCGAGCCGTCAACTCCCAAGTACGGGCCTTGTCGTCGGAGCGCACCTGCCCCGAGATGCTGCCCCCCTCCCGCCGCGGCAGGTTGTCCACCAAATCCACCAGAGCGTTCCAGGTGCGGTCTTCGCCGAGCGTTTCGAGGCGACGACCGAGGAGCTCTTCCGGGCGCTGGTCTAGCAGTTGGAAGGCGGCGGCGTTGGCATCCAGAAGATGCCGCCGCTCGTCGAGGACGAGGATCGGAAAACCCAGGGCATCCATGGTGCGCTGCCAGTTGCTGGCAGTGCGCGCCAGGGCTGTCTGTAGGTCCAGTAGCTCTTGCTCCCGTTGTGAGCTCATCTCCGATCCGGCCATGGAGACTTGAGCATAACAGTAGAAGACGCCGACTTCCCTTGTCGGCATCGAGACTTTTTCATCGCAAAATCGGCCGGAGCGCTAGCTTAGAAAACGCTGTGAATTCTGTAAAGTCGTGTCCTGACCGAAAAGAAATCGCGCAAGCAGGGAAATCGCAATCAGTCCAGCTGCGCCCGCACCGCTGCCAGCCGGTCCCCCGCGAAGCTCTGCATCACCGGCAGATTGCGCACGATGGTTTCCTCTCGCCGGGGACCGCTGGAGATCAGCGCCATGGGCACTCCCAGCTCGTCTTCCAGCAGGCGAATGTAGTCCTGGGCTGCCGGGGGCAGCTGCGCGAAGTCGGTGATGCCGACGGTGCTGGCCTGCCACCCGGGCATGACCTTGTACTCCGGCGTAAAACCCTGGCCCGCTTCGAACTCGGCGGAATACTCCCGATGCAGCGTCTCCCCTTGACGGTAGCCGACGCACACGGGGATCTCCTCCAGCTCGTCGAGGACGTCGAGCTTGGTCAGGGCCACGGCGCCGATGCCGTTGAGGCGATTGGCGTAGCGCGCGGCCACCAGGTCGAGCCAGCCGCAGCGTCGCGGTCTGCCGGTGGTGGTGCCGAATTCGTTGCCCCGGCGCCGCAAATACTCCCCCACCGAGCCCTCCACCTCGGTGGTGAAGGGGCCTTCGCCGACGCGGGTGGTATAAGCCTTGAGCACTCCCAGAGCACCGTTCACCGCCGTGGGCGGCAGACCGCTGCCGGTGCACGCGCCGCCGGCGGTGGAATTGGAGCTGGTGACGTAGGGGAAGGTGCCGTGGTCGACGTCCAGCAGGGTACCCTGGGCTCCCTCCAGCAGCAGGCTCTTACCCTCTCCCAACCAGCGATGGAGCTTCAGCTCGACATCGCATAGGAAGGGCTCCAACCGATCCCGCCAGCGGCGGCAGCGGCCCAGGGTCGATTCCAAATCGTGCCGGGACGGCTCCGCCCCGAGGCTCTCCAGCTCCGCACTGGTCTTGCGCAACAGCGACCGCAGCCGCGCCTCCAGGTTCTCAGCGAAGAGATCCACCAACCGCAGGCCGAATCGGGAGGCCTTTTGCTCGTAGCTGGGGCCGATACCGCGACTGGTGGTGCCGATCCGGGTGTCGCCCCGCGCCTGCTCCCGAGCCTGGTCCAGCTCCGCCGCCTGGGGCAGCACCAGGTGGGCACGGTTGGAAATGAAGAGCCGGCCCTGCAGCTCCACGCCGGCCTCCTCGAGGCGCTCGATCTCATCGAAGAGGGCATCCGGCTGAATCACCATGCCGTTGCCCAAAGCGCAATCCATGCCCGGCCGCAGAATCCCCGAGGGGATGAGATGGAGGGAGAAGTGCTTCTCGCCAAAACGCACCGTATGCCCCGCATTGTGGCCGCCCTGATAGCGCACCACCGCATCGAAGGCAGGGCAGATGAGATCTACCACCTTGCCCTTCCCCTCGTCTCCCCACTGCATTCCGACGATGACGACGTTGGCCATATTCCCTCCGCCTGAGAGCCCACGACTCAGCGCCCACGAAACAACCCGCGGCGCACGAAAGCGAAACCGTAGCAAACGGGGGCAGGCCCGGCAAGGTCATTTCCCTCCGACCAGCTGACATCAAGGCTCCGGCAGCGTGCTCAAACTGCCGATGAGCTCAGTGATCGGCCCCAGCAGCTCTTCTGCCAGCGGCAGCTTCGGATCTCCGTAGGAAGCCTGCTGCGCGGCCAGCTCGGAAGGAACACTCTTGAGCACGTGATTCATCCCATCCACCAGACGAAACTCGGCCTCCGGCGCCGCCTGCTTCAACGCCAGCGCATCCTGGACAGGTACTTGAATATCGGTATTCCCCTGCACGATGAGCGTCGGTACCTCGAGCTTGGCGATCTCCTTCGTAGGGTCGTAGCGCAGCATGGAGATCAGAAACGGCTGCACGCTCGGCCGGAAGAGACTGGAGAGAATGTTTGGAACCTTGGCCACGGATTCTCCCCGCTCCAAGGAGGTCAGAATCTCCTCGGCTCGGATCGCCTCTTTCGGCGGCAGCTTGCCCTCCAGCTGCTCCCGCAGAAGGGCTCCCAGCGGCCGCCCCGGTCCAGCGATGGAAACAAAGGCATCCGCCGAGGCTCGGCGGACGGCGAGCATCCCGACGAGGGAACCTTCGCTGTGACCGATGACCGTCACCGAAGAGAAACGTGAGTCGCCACGCAAACGTTCCACCCATTGGGACGCATCGGAAACAAAGTCGTCGAACACCACATCCGACTCCTTCAGGTCGAGCCCGGCGCTGTCACCGATCATGCGCTTGTCGTAGCGCAGGCTGGCAATGCCCGCGGCGGCGAGCCCTTCCGCGAGGTACCGCAGGCTGTTGTTCTCCCCAGCCAGAGGATTGTTGCCGTTGCGGTCCGTGGGTCCGGAGCCAGCGATGATCAGGGCCACCGGATACGGCGGGAGTCCCTCGGGCACCAGCAGCGTGCCGAACAACGAGCCTTCCGAAATCCCGAGCTCCCAATTCTCTCCCTCCTCGACCGCGGCGGCACCGGGCTGCAACTGGGCCGCCAGCGGACTCCCACTGAACAAGCAGAGGACAACAACGGTGAGGACGATGCGAGATGTCCAGAGGCGTCGCACTGAACCATGAAACCCTGGATGAACGTAGCTCTGAAAAAGCATAGGCTGGATTCCCTCGAGTAGGTTGTCGGGTCGACGTCAGAGCGGATGCCCGGTCGAGAAGCCTGCTGTAAGAGCCAGCAGGCTCTTAGTAGTTTTTTACCTGATACGACCGGCAACTTCCAGGTCAACACAGCCGCCACCCGTCAATCCCACGCAATCGGGAGTGACGGAGTGACGGGGTGACGGGGTGACGGGGGCCGTGGGAAGACGGGTGAAAGGGTGCCGGGAGGCGGTGTTCTCCGCCGGTGCCCTACAGGCCGGTAGGAGTGCAGCTGCAGCTGGAGGTGCCGGTGGACGGTGGGTCCACGTAGGGGCAAGCCCGATCGGCGATGCCGCAGCAATGCGCCTCGGTGCCGGAGCAAATCAAGATCCAAGTGGTCCTGCTGCCCTCGCAGGTGTACTCACATTCCTGCTGGTCACCGGGGACCGGCTCCGGGTCTATATCGTCATGGAGAAAGACCGGGGTCGGCCACAGGCCGGCGGCTTCGACGGCCTCATCGGCAGGAGTGACGGTTCCCGCAGAGTCCGCGTTCACACCGGCCGCAAGAACGGGCATGGCGAAGAGGGCGAGGAAGCACAGGCAAAAGAGGGTACGAGCTCTGAACATCATGAGGTCTCCTGAATCCAAAGGTTGACTTTTTGGCCCGGCAGAGGCCTCCTAAGACCTTCGAAGAGGTGCAGGAAGCAACTCGGCGCTGAAATGGCCCCGGACCCCTGGCGGATGACGAGACCTGAACGAGTCTCGAAGAAGCTGGCCTCGAAGGCACGAGTCCGGCAAGTAAGTGAACGAGAATTCGCCGGCAACTTACCATAGGTCCCGACAGTGGCCCCTGTCCCGCCCCAGCGGTGCTAGACTGCCCAGCTGTGGAGAGTTTCCTGAGCGCGGCCAAGGTGCTGCTTCCCCTTGCGTATTTGGTTCTCGTGCTGCTCTATGGTGCGGTTTTCCTCGCCCGCCATCGGACGGCGGAGCGACTGGTGCAGCCGTTGCTGCTGGGCACTCTGGCCCTCCATGTCGCCTATTTGGTGGCCCTGGGCCTGCGCTGGCACCAATTCCCCGCCGCCACCGTACCCCAAGCTCTGTCGGTGGTGGCCCTGGCGGTGGCGCTGGTCTATGCCCTCGAGGAGCACCTCAGCCAAGAGCGCGCCACCGGCGTCTGGCTGATGTCTTTGGTGCTGCTCTTCCAGCTCCTCTCCTCCACCCTGGTACGGCCGGATGTCCCGTCCATCCGCCCCTTCGCCAGCCCTCTCTTCGCCACCCATCTGGCTCTCGCCCTGGTGGGCTATGCCGCCTGCGTCGTGGCCAGCGGCTACGCCTTCCTCTTCCTGCGCCTATACCGCGAGCTCAAGCTCGCCCGCTTTCGCCTCTTCTACGGCCGGCTGCCCCCGCTGGAAGTGCTGGACCGGTTGATGAGTTGGTCTCTGGCGGTGGGCTTCCTGGCCCTCACCGGTGCCGCCGCCGTCGGTATGACCTACTCCTACCAGACCCAAGGAGCCTTCGAGCTCGGCGATCCCAACGTGCTCTTCACCCTCGCCACCTGGGCTCTCTACGGCCTGGCGCTGCTGATGCGCCGGCTGGGACGCTGGCAAGGGCGCCAGACCGCCATCGCCTGCCTCGCGGGCCTGGCGGTGATCATCCTCTCCCTCATCGTCGTCAACTTCGCGCTGCCGCGCTTCCACGGCTTCACCTGATCCGCAGCGCTTCGACTCGCCTTCTCGCCATGCCCATCTCCGAGCCACCCACCGAACCAGGCCGCTCCGGCAACTCGCCGGCGCTGATCCTGGTGGGCACCGACTTCCGCCGCGCCGATCTGGACCTCCGGGACCGCGTCGCCTTCAGCCCGGAGGAGATCCCGGACGCCCTGGTGCACCTGCTGGCGCGGGCGGAGATCGCCGAGGCCTGCCTGCTCTCCACCTGCAACCGCACCGAGATCTACGTTCACCCTCGGGACGAGGAGGCGGCCTACCAGGCAGTGGTGGAGCTGATTTTCAAACGCCGGGCTCCGGAGATCCACCGCCAGGGCCGGCTCTACGTCCACTGGCACGAAGAGGCCGCAGTGCACCTGCTGTCGGTGGCGTCGGGGCTCGAATCGATGATCCTGGGCGAGCCCGAGATCCTCGGCCAGGTCAAACAGGCCGCCGCCGCCGCCGAAGCGGTGGGCGCCAGCAGCACCGTACTACGCCAGCTGCTGCGGAGCGCCGTCGTCGCCGGCCGCCGGGCACGCCAGGAGACCAGCGTCGCCGCCGGCGCCGTGTCCTTCGGCTATGGCGTCGTGGAGCTCGCCCGCAGCATCTTCTCCAATCTGGAGAGCACCCGCGTACTGGTCCTCGGCGCCGGCGAGATGGCCCTGCAGGTGGCCCGCAACTTGCGCGAGCGGGGCGCTGGCCGGCTGACCGTCACCAACCGCAGCCGCGGCCGGGCGGAGAACCTCCGGGAGCAGCTGGGCAATATCGCCGTAGTGCCCTTCGAGGAGCGCGGCGACGCCCTTTCGGCGGCGGATCTGGTGGTAGTCTCCACCGGCGCCGACGAGCCGGTGGTCACCCATCCCATGATGCGCCAGGCCATGGCCCGGCGCCCCGGGCGGCCGCTGTTGATGGTGGACCTGGGAGTGCCGCGCAACGTCGAGCCCGAGGTGCGCAAGCTGGAGAATCTCTTCCTCCACGACATCGATTCCATGAAGGCCCTGGTGGAACGCAATCTAGAACGACGGCGGGAAGAAATCCCACGGGTCGAGCGCATCATCGAAGAGGAGCTCCAGCACTTTCGCCAGTGGCACCGCTCGCTGGAGGCCGAACCCCTGGTAGCGGAGCTCCAGCGCAAGGCGGAGCTGCTGCGTATCCAGGAAGTGGAATCCGCTCGCCAACACTTCCCCGCCGAAACCCACGCCCAGCTGGACCGCTTGACCCGTTCGCTGGTGCGCAAGCTCCTGCATCACCCCAGCACCCGACTGCGCCGCGACGAGCAGGCACCGGGCCACCTGGAGCTGGTGCGCGAGCTCTTCCAGCTCGGAGAAGACGACGATGACTGAAACCGCCCCCGCCATCCGAACCCGTACCCTGCGCCTGGGAACCCGCGGCAGCGATCTGGCCCTGGCCCAATCCGGCCTGGTGGCCCGGGAGCTGGAAGCGCTCCACCCCGGGCTGAAAGTAGAGCTGGTCCCCAAGACCACCCGCGGCGACATCTACCGCGGCGATCTGGCGGAGGTGGGGGGCAAAGGGCTGTTCACCGAGGAGCTGGAGAAGGAGCTCCTGGACGGCACCCTGGACTTCGCCGTCCACAGCCTCAAGGATCTGCCGGTGACCTTGGGCCCCGGCCTGACGGTGGCGGCCTTTCCCCGCCGCGCCGATCCTCGGGACGTGCTGGTGGGGGCGAAGACGGTCCACGACCTGCCCCAGGGGGGCAGCGTCCTCACCGGCTCTCAACGCCGCCGCTCCCAGCTGCTGCTGGCCCGCCCGGATCTCGACGTGCGCCCCATCCGCGGCAATGTCGGCACCCGCCTGGGCAAATGGCGCGCCGGCGACGGCGACGCCGTGATCCTCGCCGCCGCCGGCATCGACCGCCTGGGGATCGAGAACCTGGACCTCGAGCCGTCGGAGGCCCACCGCATGGATCCAGCGCTGATGATTCCCGCGCCGGGTCAGGGAACCCTGGCGCTGGAAGTGCGCACCGGCAGCGAGGCGGACGCCCTCTGCCGCGGCCTCAACGACCCCGCCACCGAGCGCGACTCGGTGATGGAGCGCAAGATCGTCGCGGCCTTCGGTGGCGACTGCACCCTGCCCCTGGCGGCCTGGGCCCGGGAGGAGAACGGCGAGCTGCGCCTCAGCGCCGTCCTGGCGATGCCCGACGGCTCCCGAGCCGCCCGCGGCGAAGCCCGGGGGGACGACCCCGACGCCGTCACCCAGGCCTGCCTCGACGCCCTCCACGCCGACGGCGCCGCCGTGGTGCTCCAGGCCATGGGCCGATCCTCTTCCTGACACTGGCTCTCCCGAGCCGGGTCGCCCTCCTCCCGAGCCGAATCACCTAAGGTCTCGCCCCTTGAACAGCTCCCCTTCAGCTCCTCTCGCCGGCATCCGGGTCGTCGTCACCCGCCCGGCGGCCCAAGCCGAAGGCCTCGTCCGGGCCTACCAGGAAGCCGGCGCCACCGTCGTCCGGCTGCCGCTGCTGGCGGTGATGCCGCCGGAGGACCCCGCCCCCCTCGACGCCGCCGCCGCCCGCCTGGCGGACTTCTCCTGGGTTGCCCTCACCTCCGCCAACGCCGTCCGCGCTCTGCTCCCCCGAGTCGAGCACTGGCCCGACACCACCCGCCTCGCCGCCGTCGGCGGCGCCACCGCTGCGGCCCTCGAAGAGCACGGTTTGAAGGCTCACCTGGTCCCCGCCCAGGGCGACGCCGAGCATCTGGCCCAGGAGCTCCTCCAGCACCTCGCCCCGGATGACCAGGTCCTCCTCCCCCAAGCCGCCGACGCCCGCCCCACCCTGGAACAGGCCCTGCGCGCCGCCCAGGTCCCCGTCAGCGCCGTCACCGCCTACGACAAGCGCTTGCCGCCACAAGCAGCCGCCCAGGCCGAGGAGCTCTTCCTCGACTCCCCCTTGGGCTGGGTCACCTTCACCAGCCCCCGCATCGCCCGCTCCTTCGCCGAGCTCCTCGGCGGCGCCTGGCCCAGCCGCCGCAACGAGCTCCGCGCCGCCTCCATCGGCCCCGTCACCAGCACCGCGCTGCGGGAGCTGGGGGTCGAGCCGGCGGCGGAGGCTGCCAGACCCAGCGATGACGAGCTGGTGGCGGCGACGGTCGCCGCGGTCTCGGCTGCTGGGGGAGGCGGCGAGCTGGAAGCGAGCGAAGACTCCGAGGCGCCCACCGCAGGCGCGAACCAGAGCGGAGAAACGCGCGGAACTGTCTGAGCGCCAGCGAGTTTTCCGCGCGCCGCGACGGTTCGGCAGGCTGCGGTGGCCAGCAGCGCCGAGGCCTGAGGGAGCTCCGGCTCGCCGCCTCCCCCGGCAGCCCCTCGCCCCTCGGCAGTAAGATCCGACCCTCAGAGTCACCTTAGGGATTCCCAGTCCCCGACACTGATAAGATCCGCCGTGACCCCGCGAAGTCCGGTCAGCACCGTGGTGGCTACCACCGTGCCGCCCACGCCTTGCCACCGGAGCTTCCGCGGGTCGAACCGTCCATGAACAGCACCCTACCGACCCTCTGCGCCACCGTTCCCCTGCCGAACGACGCCCGGGAACCCTCCCCGTGAAGCCTCGGAGCGTCCCATCACCTTCGGGCAAGGGCCGTGTCGGCAGAGCCCGCAATTTCCGGGACGCTACTGCCCCGGGTCAGCTCCCCCTGGGCGAGGACGGCCGGCCCTTCGAGCTGCTGCCGGACCGTAAGCCCCCGGGCATCCTGCGCCGCCTCGCCAGCACCCACCGCCACCTCTACGCCTTGCTCCTCGGCGGGCTGCTGGCACGGGTTCGCTACTGGCCCGAAGGGCGCCGCCGGGGCCCCGTCTATCTCTTCCTCTGGCTCCTCACTCTCCCCGGCCGCCTGCTGCTGCGCCGGGATCTGCGCCGGGAACCCTTCCCCGTCCAACTGCGCCGCCGCCTGGAGCTCCTGGGTCCGACCTACATCAAGCTCGGCCAGGTCCTGAGCCTGCGCCGGGACATCCTCCCGGACAGCGTCACCTCCGAGCTCGAGAACCTCCTCGACCGCTTGCCGGTAGTGCCCTTCGAGCGCTTCCTGGAACTGGTGGAAGACGGTCTAGGCCAGCCGGTGCACAAAGCCTTCTTCTGGATCTCCGAGCAGCCGCTGGGCTCGGCCTCCATCGCCCAGATCCACCGCGCCACCACCGCCGAAGGCGATCCGGTGATTCTCAAAGTGGTCAAGCCCGGCATCCGCGAGACCCTGCGTCGGGACGCCCTGCTGCTCAAGGTCCTGGGTTCGGTGCTGCAAGTCTTCTTCGGCCGCTACCGCCCGCGGGTGGTGATCGATGAATTCGTCGACTACACCTTCAAAGAGGTAGATCTGCGACGGGAGGCGGACAACGCCGAGGTCTTCACCGCCAACTTCCGCGACCAGCCGGACATCGTCTTCCCGCGCATCTACCGCCAGTACTCCAGCCGCGACGTCCTGTGCATGGAATTTCTCGACGGCGTCAAGCCCAACTCCCTGGAAGCCCTGGCCCTCGACGCCAACGCCCGGGACCGCCTGGTGCACCTGGGAGCGGAGGCGATCATCCGCATGCTCTACCAGGACGGCTTCTTCCACGCCGACCTGCACCCGGGCAATCTGCTGGTGCTCCCGGGCCCCAAGGCGGGCTTCATCGACCTCGGCATGGTGGGCCGCTTCGACGATTCCCTCCGCCGCACCCTCCTCTACTACTACTTCAGCCTGGTCCAAGGCGACGCCGATCAGGCCGCCCGCTACCTCCTGTCGACCGCCCAGCAGGCCCGCGGCGCCGACCCCCACGGCTTCCGCCGAGAGCTGGTGGAGCTCTCCCAACGCTGGCACAGCCGCTCCAGCTTCGACGGCATCACCCTGGGGCAGATGATCCTCGAATCGGTGAACCTCGGCGGCCAGTACCGAATGTACTTCCCGGTGGAGATGGTGCTTATGGTCAAAGCCTTGGTGACCTTCGAAGGCGTCGGCCGCCGCCTGCTCCCGGACTTCGACATCGTCGGCCTCACCCGCCACCACGTGCGACAAGTCTTCCTCGCCCAATTCCACCCCCAACGCCTCCTCCACCAGGTCACCCGCAGCGCCCCGGACCTGATGGAGGCGATGATGCAGACCCCCCAACTGGTGCAGGAAGGGCTCAAGGCCCTGGACAACATGCAGAACCGCCCCAAAGACCCACCGCTGAGCGGGCTGCGGGGAACGGTCCTCGGAGGGTTTTGCATCCTGGCGGGAGCGGTGCTGGTGGCCACCGGGGGCCCCTGGCCGCTTTACGCGGGGTTGTTTGCTCTGGGGTTGGTGGCGGCGCTGCGCGGCGGAGCAGACTGATCAGAACGTGCAGTTGGTGCTGAGGCCAGCATCCTTGGTCCACTTCGTCGTCGGAGCGTTCTTGCCGTTCCAATCGACTTCGATGGTGAAGGCGCAGGCGCAGCTGGGCTGGCTGGCGGAGCCGTTGACGAAGGAGAGGAAGTGGAATTTCCACGCCGCGACCTCGCTCTGGGAGTCCTTGCTCTGGTCCGGATTGTCCCACCAGCTGATGGTCGTCGGCGTCTCGGAGATCAGCACGTCGGTGGCCGCCAGGCTGGCATAGTTGTCGCCCCCGAAGAACGGATTCGTCGCCTTGGTGGCGCCCACCGCCGGGAAGGAGTTGGCGCTGCTGTTGTCGATCTCCACGGTGTGCCCCGCCAGGGACTGGAGGCCGCTCAAGGAGGTCGGGATAATCGGAGGGTTCGCTTCCCTCTTCCCGCCGCTGGTGATGTCCTCCTGCAGCACCTGTCCGATGGTGCAATCACTGGGAATGCTCGACGCCTTCAGCGTGGCCACCGGCTGGAAGCCCGTCTTCTGGTACGGCTTCACATTGCCGAGCTTCTGGGAGTTGACCCCCAGGCGGCACTCATAGGCGAATTTGGTAATGCAGCCCTTGGCGGACCCGGTGAATTTGTCGCATTCGGTCTTGAGGAAGTTGAGGTCGTTGTCCGTGCACATGATGCCTGTCGTGCCCGAGTGCTTCAACGTCATGGCGCTACACCCGCAGGCGGCCAGTGCCGTCGTAGGAGCCCACAAGACCCAACCGACCACTCCGATCAACACGACCAACCCGAAGCCCACCATCCATTTTGCAGATTGCATGGTTCTCTCTCCTCATCCTGGAGGTTCTCTGTGTGGCTCGGGATTTGCTGACTGCGGACTCAGCTTACGGGGGATCTCGGGGCGGCGTCAATCTTGGAGGATAGTTGTCTGACTGCCCAGCAAAAATGTCCGCCTTAACTGCCCAGCGATTCTGTCCGCATCATGGAGAGAATCGAAATGAGTCAGAATGAGCTGAGAAAGGTCCAGATCTTGGAGCTTCTCCAGCAAGGACATGTGACCGCCCAGGAGGCTGCTCAGCGCCTGGGGATGACGGCTCGGCACCTGCGCCGATTGCGGCGGCGCTACCGCGAGAGCAGGAGGGGTGGGACCCAAATGTTGGTCCCTATGTTTTCAGTCACTTAGCCGCATCGGACCGGCTCAAACCTCATCCAGCAGCTGCCCCGCGAAGATCCCCGCAGCGCGGACGAGGATGACCGTCGGGAGGCCTTCGACGAGGGTTTCTAGGCGGCTGGCGTAGGCTTCTTCTTCGCCGGACTCGGGTTGTTGGAGGCCCATGAAGACGACGTCGGCGTCGCGGCTTTGTTCGTGGATGGTGTCTTGGACGGTGGCGCCGGGGGCGAGGCGGATGATTTCGGCTTCGGCGTTGATGCGGCTGCGGGAGAGCAGGCTTTGGAGGTTGGCCTCGATCTGCTCGTAGTTGGCTGCATGGGACGAGATGCTCTTCACCGAGATCTGGGCCCGGGACCACTCCGGGTTTGCGGCCAGGAGGTGGGCGAAGAGGAGGAGCATGTCGCCGTTGTTTTGCAGGCCGCCCCACCATACGTCGATGCGCCGGCGGCGGCGGAGATGGGAGGTTCGGATCGGCGAGCGGGGGGCCAGGCGGCACATCACCGTCGACTTGCCGAGATAGGTCGCCTGGCGCATGATGCGCAGCTTCGAGACCGTGCGCTCGGACTTGTCGCTCCACCCGAACATCAGGGTGTTGGAAGTGATGCCGGCGATGCCGTTGGCCTGGGCCACGTGCAGGACGCCGCTCTCGAACTCGCTGACGATGTCCACCTCCGGGAACGCCGTCAGCCCCTCTTCCTCCAGCTGATGATCCATGTGCTGGAGCTCCGCCGCCACCTCCGGGCTGCGCTGCTCCAGCTCGCCGACGATGAGGCGGCAGACGGTGAGGATGCCGCGGTCCTGGTTGAGCCAGGCGGCGAAGCGGACCAGCTCGACGCGCTTTTCCAGGTCGCCGGCGAAGAGCAGGATGTGGGGGCGCCAGTTGCGGGGATCCACCGGCAGACGGCGGAGCCAGAGGACGGTGGCACGGGCCAGGGACATGAGGGCGCCGAAGCGCAGGTCGCCCCAGGTGGCGGTCATGGAGCGGCGACGGAGGGCGAGATAGAGGCCTACTTCCAGCACCACCGCCACCACCGCCGCGGTGCGGTTGATCAACGCCATGACCATGAAACAGCTGACGGCCCCCGCCAGGGACACCGCCCACGGCACCCGGATGGTAGGCCGGTAGGAGGGGGCGCCGCTGAGCTGCTCGAGGCCCGCCACCAGGTTGACCATGCCGTAGGTGGTGAGGAAGAACATGGTGAGCACCGGCGCCACGGCGTTGAGGTCGCCGAGGCTCACCGCCAGCAGGGCCACCGCCGTGGACAGCCCGTGGGCCAGCCAGCGGCGCACCTTGGGGGACGGCAGGCGGCGAGAGCGGGGCCATAGGACGCGGTCCTCCGCCAGCACTTCGAGGGTGCGGGGAGCGCCGAGGATGGAGCCCACGGCGGAGGAGAAGATGGCGCCCCACAGGCCCGGGAAGATGAGCAGGGGCACCGCCGCCACCTCGAACCAGATCAGATTGTTCGCCGCCAGCTCCGCCGCCGGTGCCACCGCCGCCAGCACGATGGGCACGGCGAAGTAGATGACGAAGCCCACCGCCACCGCCGATAGGGTGCCCACCGGAATGGAGCGCTTGGGGTCCTTCAAATCGCCGGAGAGGCTGATCCCCGCCATGATGCCGGTGACCGCCGGGAAGAAGACCGCGAAGACCGCCCAGAAGGGCTCCGGGTTCGGGGCCTGCTCCCACAGGGGAATGCTCTCCCGCGCCGCCCCCACGGCGCCGGTGCCCAGGGAGGCCAGGGCCACGGCGATGGCCACCATGATGGGGATCTGCAGCTTGAGGGCCCAGCCGGCGCCGCGGGTGGCCAGCAGAGAGACCCCCACCACCGTCGCCGCCGCCACCCCGCGCTGGGGCAGGTGGGGCCACAGGAGCTGCAGGCTCTCCGCCAGGCCGAAGGCGTAGAGGGTCACGGAGAAGGTCTGGGCGAGGAAGAGGGGGATGCCGATGGCGCCGCCGATCTCCAGCCCCAGAGAGCGGGAGATGATGTAGTAGGCGCCGCCGGCGCCGACGTTCATATTGGTGGTCACCGCCGACACCGAGAGGGCGGTGGAGCTGGTAATGCAGTGGGCCAGGAAAATGATCAGCAGGGCCCCCACCAGCCCCACGTTGCCCACTACCCAACCCAGGCGCAGGAAGAGGATGACGCCGAGAATGGTGAGGATGGAAGGGGTGAAGACCCCGAGGGCGGCGCCCAACTTCTCCTGGGGCAGGGCGTCTTCTTCGGGTCCGCCGGGCGAGGTCGGGGCCGGCGCGGACGAACTGGGATGGGCAGCGCTCATGAGCGAAGGATCGGGAGGGGCGGCGGAGGCGGAATCAGTAGCTGGAGTTTAGCAACTGGAGAGCCGAGGCGTGGAGAGAAAACACGGACCGGGCTTCAGCGGCTCACCGCAGCTCGCCGCAGCTCTTGGAAAACCGCCACGGCGGCTTCCAGAGCCTGGCGGTCCACGTCCCGGTGGGTGACCAGCCGCAGGCGGCAGCGGTCCACCGCCTCGCAGAGCACGCCGCGGCGGCGCAGCTCGTCCCGAAGCGCTGGCGCGTCCTCGCCCTCGGCGGCCACCGCCACCATCAGAATATTGGTTTCCACCGTCTCCGCGTCGACCTCCAAGCCGGGCAGCTGGGTCAGCTCCCGGGCCAGGAAGCGGGCGTTCTCGTGATCCTCCTCCAAGCGCTCGATGCCGGTCTCCAAGGCCACCAGGCCGGCGGCGGCGACGATGCCCGCTTGGCGCATGGTGCCGCCGAGCATTTTGCGCCGGCGGCGGGCTTCGGTCATCAACTCTTGGGAGCCCGCCACCAGCGAGCCCACCGGCGCTCCCAGGCCCTTCGATAAACAGACCATCACCACGTCGAAGCCAGCGGCCAGATGAGCCGGGGTCTGGCCCAGAGCCACCGCGGCGTTGAACAGACGGGCACCGTCGAGGTGGGTGCCCAGGCGGTGCTCGGCGGCCAGGGCCAGCAGCTGGTCCAGGCGCTCCCGGCGGTAGACCCGGCCGCCGGCCATGTTGGCGGTGTTCTCCACCGAGAGCACCAGGGTCGGGGCCAGCAGCGCCCCCCGCGGACGGATGGCCGCGCTCACCGCGGACGGGTCGAGCTGCCCCTCCGGCGCCACGACGGTGCGCGGGATCATCCCCGAGATCACCGCCACCGCCCCCATCTCCCAATCGATGATGTGGCTCTGCTCGGCGCACACTACTTCCCCGCCGGGGGCGCCCAGGAGATTGAGGGCGATCTGGTTGCCCATGGTGCCGGAGGGTACGAAGACCGCCGCTTCCTGGCCCAGGAGCTCGGCACTCTGCTCTTCCAGCCGCCGCACCGTGGGATCTTCGCCAAAGGCGTCGTCCCCCACCTCGGCGTCGGCCATGGCGCGGCGCATCTCCGGCGTCGGCCGGGTGACGGTGTCGGAGCGCAGGTCGGCGACGACGGGCGCAGTGCGATTGGCGTTCTGGTACATCGGTTGTGGCTCAGATGGGGCTTGGAGATCGTGGCGGAATCAGAGGCCGAGGGAGAAGCGCACCGCCGCCTGCAGGTGCTCGCCCTGCTCCACCGAGAGGTTGATCTTGGGCACCAGCAGGTTGATGGTGACGCCGGCGAAGAGCACCTGGTCGGTGCTGTCCACCTCGAGGGTGTCGCCGCCGGGGCGGTCGAGGGAGCTCTCGCTGCGCAGCACGCCGATGCCGATGTAGGGCACCAGGTTGGCGAAGCCTTTGGAGAAGGTCAGATCGGCGCCGACCTGAGTGAAGTCGTAGGTGTCGCTGCCGTCGCTCTTGGTGCCGGTGATGCGCAGTGCCAGGGCGGGTTTGAGCAAGCCGCCGTCGATGATGGACCATTTGAGATCCGCCGATAGCAGGTCGAAGTCGGCGTCCAGCACCTCGCCGTAGGCGACGCCGAGGTCGAAGCCACCAGGGAGACCCTTGCGCGCGCCCACCCGGGCGATGGACAGGAAGTCCCCGGGCAGGCTGCCGCGAATGGCGGAGCCGGGCAGATCGTCGTCGGCGAAGTCCTCGTCGCCGAAGCCGTCCACCGCCGCCACGTCGGCGTAGAGGTTGAAGCCCACCCAGCCCAAGGGGCCGGCGCCGTGGCGGGGAAAGTGGAAGGCGGCAGGAGCGAAGCTGTCGTGGAAAGCCCCGAAGGCTGCTGCAGAAGCGGTGTCCCGCACTTCCCAAGCCTCAGCGGACGAAGCCCCCAGCACTACGAAACAAAGAACCATCACCCAAAGACCCCGTCGTGCCGGCTTCATCCTCGATCTCCTTCCCTCGTCGCTTCCGGAGCTTCCAAATATTGCTCTTCCAGCTCTTCCAACAGCCTGCTGCGGCCTTCCACCACTAGCTCCTCCAACAGCGCTCGGCTTTCCGGGCCGAGGGGCTCCACCACCCCCAAATTGCCCTCCCGGGCGATGGCCGCCACGTCGTGCTCCTCCGCATCGACCCAACGGGCCGCCAGGTAGTAGGCCTGAGCTCGGCCCCCGGGATAGTCCAGCCGCTGGCAGAGATCCC
>JAXHTF010000148.1 GCA_034211275.1 Acidobacteriota bacterium | reverse complement strand
CCCTATACCGGGCAGCACTAGCCGGCAACTCGGACCCGTTGCCGCCCCTGCCCGTGCAATACGCCGACTACGCCGCCTGGCAGAAGTCGGAGGCGGTGCAGCAGGCCATGGCGGAGCAGCGGGAGTTCTGGCGGCGGCAGCTGGCGGCGCTGCCCGACGAGCCCCTGGTTGCGCCGGACCACCCCCGGGGGGAGACGCGCCGCTTCCGAGGCGCCGATCTCTACACCGAGCTCGACGCCTCGTCGGCCCGTTCCCTCGAAGCCTTGGGTCGGAGCGAGGGGGCCACCCTGTTCATGACCCTGCTGGCGATCTTCGCACTGCTGATCCATCGGCGGACCGGCGTCACCGACCTGGCCGTGGGAACCGACGTCGCGGGACGGGATCGCAGGGAGCTGGAGGGACTCATCGGCTTTTTCGTCAACAACCTGGTGCTGCGGGTCGATGCCGGCGGCAACCCGAGCTTCCGGGAGCTCTTGGGGCGAGTGCGGGAGGTGACGTTGGACGCCTTCGCGCACCAGCAGGTGCCCTTCGAGAGGGTGGTGCAGGACCTGGGGGTGCGCCGGGACCCGGCGCGGACGCCGCTGTTCCAGGTCCTCTTCGTGCTCCAGAACACTCCGCGCAGCAGCGCCGAGGTGGCGGATCTTTCCCTCCGGCCCCTGGGTATCGAGTCGGCGGTGAGCAAATTCGATCTGGCGGTCTTCTTTCGCGACTCCCCCGGCGGCTTGGCCAGCAAATGGACTTACGACACCGACCTCTTCGAGGCGAAGACGGTTCAGCGGCTCCTGGACCGTTATCGCCATCTCGTGCAGCAGGTGGTCGAGCGTCCCAACGCCCCGTTGTCGAAATTCGAGCTCGAAGCCGAGTCGGACCAACGGCCACGGCGGAGCGCCGAGCGGCTGCGTTCCCGCCGCCGCCGACACGGCGAAGCTGGCCAGGTAAAGCAGTCCGGAAGCTGAGCTTTCTCTTTGAGCTGGAATGATTTGAACGCAGAGGATTGACCACGAGGATAGGCAGTAAACCGATGACCACGACTCTTCAAGGATTCCGACTTTCGATCCAGCAGCGGCGACTCTGGGGGCAGCGCGGGCAGAGCCCGGCCTTCTGCGTCCAGGAGGCCGTCCTGATTCATGGGCCCGTGGACGGTGAGCGCCTCGAACGGGCCTTCCGGCAGGTGATCGCACGGCACGAGTCCTTGCGCACCACCTACCACCACCGGCCGGGTATGAAGCTGCCGATCCAGACTCCGCTGGACGAGCCGGAGTTGCGCTTCCAGGAGCGCGCCCTCGACGAGCCGCCGACCCGGGAGCTTGCCGCCGAGGAGCTGCGCCGGCTGCGCCGCCGGCCCTTCGATCTGGAGATGGGGCCGGTGGTGTGGGCGACGCTCCTGCGCGGTCCCGGAGACCTTCATTTGCTGCTCATCGCCCTACCCAGTCTCGGGGCAGATGTTCGCAGCCTGCAGCTGGTCCTCTATGAGCTCGCCGAGGCCTACCAAGACCGCTTGTCCGGAGCGACGGACGAGGATCCGCTGCAATACGTGGAGTTCTCCGACTGGCAAGACGAGCTGGCGGAGGCGGACGACGAGGAGGCCGCCGAGGCTCGCGGCCGCTGGCAGCGCTGGCAGCAGGAGGCGGAAGGGGCGACGCCGCGCTTTCCCGAGATCGGGGCCGCCAATTATCGGGGCCGGCTCAAGATCGAAGTTCATCGGGCCGAGCTCGACGCGCCGCAGCTGGCTCCGCTGCGCCGTGTTGCCCAGGAGCACGGGGTCGAGCTCGAGGCTCTGGTCTTCGCCGCCTGGGCCGCCGTTCTGCTCCGGCTCACCGGTCATGAGCGCCTGGCGCTCCACCGGCGCTTCGACAACCGCCCCTTCGAGGATCTGGAGTCGTCGGTGGGAGTCTTCGCCAAGCATCTGCCGGTGGTGGTCCAGGCCACCGCGGGACTGACCCTGGGCGGCCTGGTGGAGCAGCTCGATGATCGGGTGGGCCAGATCGCCCGCTGGCAGGAGTATGCCCTGCCGGATTCCGCGGCCGATTCCGAGGCCCTTTCGGAGGATGATCCGTGGCGTTTCGAGTTCAGTTCCTTGGCGCCGGCTCGGGAGGTCGGGCCGCTTCGCTTCGAGCCGGTGGATCGCTACAGCTGGAGTGAAGCAGCACCGGTGGCGCTGATGGCGACGGAGCGAGGAGAGGAGCTGATCCTGGACCTCGTCTTCGACCGACAACGGGTTCCCGAAGCCTGGATCACGACCTTGGCGGAACGCCTGTCCCGGGCCCTGGCGGCGCTGGCGGAGGATTGGAATCTGCCGTTGGCGGATCTCGGTCTGGTCCTGGAACAGGAGGCGACCGAGCTGGCGGCGCTGGCGGGCCTGCCCTTCGAGGTCCAAGGTCCCTGCGCCGGCGGAGCTCCGGGAGTCCTGGGACGGATCGCGGAGCAGGTCGAGGCGCACGGGGATCGGACGGCGTTGATCAGCGACGAGGGGAGCTGGACCTACGCCGAGCTCTGGCGTCGCTCGGGCAGGCTCGCGGCGGCGTTGCGCGCTGCCGGCCGGCCCCGCGAGGAACCGGTGGGGCTGCTGCTGGAGCGGGGTGGCGGTTTCGTCGCGGCCCTGCTGGCGGTCTGGCGGGCCGGCCATTCCTACCTTCCGCTGGACCCGGCCTTGCCGGCGAGTCGCATCGAGGAGCTGCTGAGGCGGGCGGGAGCCTCGTGGCTGGTGGCTTCGGAGGCCACGACGGTATCGGCCCCCGAGGGGGTGAACGAGCTAGCGGTGGAGTCGATGACGGATCCGGAGCTCGACGAAGAAAGCCCGGACTTCGACCTCCCGTCACCCCATCAGCTCGCCTACGTGCTCTTCACCTCGGGCTCCACCGGCGAGCCCAAGGGGGTGATGGTGGAGCACGGCCAGCTGGCGAGCTACGTGGCCGCCTTCGAGCGACGGGTGGATCTCGAGGAGGTCGAGCATTGGGCGGTGGCTTCCACCTTTGCGGCGGATCTCGGACATACGGCTCTATTCCCGGCGCTCTGCCGTGGCGGCACCGTCACCGTCTGCTCGGCGCAGGCCGCCGCCGATCCGGCGGCCTTCGGTGACGCCATGGCCGCGGCCTCCTTCGGGAAACCGGTGGAGGGATTGAAGATCGTCCCCTCCCATCTCAAGGCCCTGATGTCCGGGGAGGCGCCGGAATGCACCCTCCCTGCACGGCTGCTGGTCCTGGGCGGCGAGGCCTGCGACCCCGAGCTAGTGGCTCGCTCCCGCGGGCTGGTGCCCGGATTGCGGGTGGTCAACCACTATGGCCCCACCGAGACCACAGTGGGAGCGACCGCCGGGGAGGTACCGGAGGCAATCCCCGGGGACCGAGGGGAGGCCGCCTCACCGATTCCCCTGGGCCGGCCGCTGGCCAACGCCACGGCCTGGGTGCTCGACCGGCGGGGAAAGCAGGTCCCTCTGGGAGTGCTGGGGGAATTGTGCATCGGTGGCGCGGGGGTGGCCCGAGGCTATTTGAACGCTCCCGCCACCACCGCTGAGCGCTTCGTCCCCGATGCCTTAAGCGGGCTTTCCGGCGCGCGGCTGTACCGTAGCGGGGACCGGGTCCGGGTGGGGCCGAACGGTTTGGAGTTCCACGGCCGTGTCGACCACCAGGTCAAGCTGCGGGGATTCCGCATCGAGCTGGGCGAGATCGAGACGGCCCTGCGCGGCGTGGAAGAGCTGCGGGAGGCGGTGGCCGTGGTGCGGGACGACGGGCAGGGTTCCCGGCTGGTGGCCTACGCGGTACCTCGCGAGGGCCGAAGCCCCTCCGCCGAGGCCCTGCGCCAGGAGCTCGCCCGGCGGCTGCCGGAGTATATGGTCCCGGCGGCCTTCGTCCTCCTGCCGCAGCTGCCTCTCAACGCCAACGGCAAGGTCGATCGTAGCGCTCTGCCGGTTCCCGAGGAGGCGGCGGCCAAGTCGGAGTACGTGCCGCCCCGGGACGACACCGAAGCCGCGCTGGCGGAGATCTGGGCCAAGGTCCTGGGCGTGCCGCGGGTGGGGATTCACGACGGCTTTTTCAGCATGGGCGGGGATTCGATCCTGGCGATCCAAGCGGTGGGGCAGAGCAATCGCGCCGGCTTCAGCATGACGCCCCAGCTGCTCTTCCGCCACCAGACCATCGCCGAGCTGGCGCCCCAGGTGGGCAAGGCCCGACCCGCCGAGGCCAAGGCCGCGGTCACCGGTTTGGCCCCCCTGACCCCGATCCAGAGTTGGTTCTTCGGCTTCGGCTTCCTCTATCCCCATTGGTGGAACCAGAGCTTTCTCTTCGAGCTCGGCGACCAGGAGATGGACCTGGCGGCGCTCCGCCGCGCCGTGGCGCTGCTGGTCGACCACCACGATGCGCTGCGCACGTCCTTCCCGCTGCAGGATGGACGGCGGGTTCAGCGCTTCGAGCCCCCGGGGCAGGCCGAGGCGCCGGTGCGCGTGGTGGATCTCCAGGGGCTCGAAGGAGAGGCCTGGCACGAGGCGCTGCAGAATGCCGCCCGCAGCGCCCAGGGGAGCTTCGACTTGGAAGCCGCGCCGCTGCTGCGGGTGGTCTGGTTCGCCGGGGCGACCCCCGCCCAAAGCCGCCTGCTCCTCATCGTTCACCACCTGGTCGTCGACGGTGTTTCCTGGCGCATCCTATTGGAGGACTTCCAGGCCTTCTATCAGCGGCTGAGCGCCGGTGAGACGCCTCAGCTGCCGTCCAAGACGACTTCCTACAAGGAGTGGGCGGAGCGCCTGGAAAAGTTGGCGGACGCGCCGGCCATGGAGGCTCAGCGGGATTTCTGGCTCGAGCTGCCGAGATCGGCGGCGGCGGGATTGCCGCCGGACTTGCCTCCGGATGGGGACGGGGCGAACACCATGGCTTCCGCCAGCGCGGTGGGGAGAGCGGTCTCCAAGGAGGTCACCCAGGCCTTGTTGCAGGAGGTGCCGAAGGCCTACGGTACGCGCATCGACGAGGTACTGCTCACCGCCGTGGCACGGGCGTTGGGACCGCGCATCGATGGCCGCGAGCTGCTGGTGGAGCTCGAGGGCCACGGCCGGGAAGATCTCTTCGACGAGGTCGATCACTCGCGCACCCTGGGTTGGTTCACCACCCACTATCCGGTCTGCCTGCCGGCGGTCGCCGACGATCCCCCGGGGACCGCTTTGGTGAAGGTCAAGGAGAGCCTGCGGCGGGTGCCCAAGGGCGGCATCGGATTCGGCATCCTGCGCTATCTGAGCCAGGATGCCCACACCGTCGAGACCCTCGAGGGCCTGCCCGAGCCGACCCTGGGCTTCAACTATCTGGGGCAGCTGGATCGCATCCTCGACAGCGCCGGATCGTTGCGCGTCGCTCGCGAGAGGCCGGCCGAGGAATCGTCTCCTACGGAGCGCCGCAGCCGCCATCTCGACCTCGGCATCAGCGTGGTGGCGGACAGCCTGCAGGTGCGCTGGACCTTCAGCCAGGATCTCTACCGGCGCAACACCATCGAAGAGGTCATGGAGCGCTTCCTCCAATGCCTCGAAGAATTGGTCAACCACTGTTTGGACCCCGGGGCGGGCGCCTTCACCCCCTCCGACTTTCCCCTCGCCGGTCTGGACTGGAACCAGTTGCAGCAGGTCGAGGCGATGGTGGGCGGCCCGGAGAAGGGAGTCCGGCCGGATCTCGAGGACCTCTATCCGCTGACCCCGCTCCAGGAGAGCCTGCTCTATCACGCGCTCTCGGCTCCCGATTCCAACGTCGGCTTCGAACAATCGGTGTCGACCCTCGCCGGTCCGCTGGACGTCGACGCCTTCGACCGCACCTGGCAGCGGGTGATCGAGCGCCATCCCATCCTGCGCACTTCGATTCTCACCGACGGCGTGCCCCATCCTCTCCAATGCGTCCAGCGCCGGGTCGAGCTGTCGGTCGCGCACCACGATTGGAGCGATCTCGACGGCCCGGCTCAGGAAGGGCGGCTGGAGGAGCTCCTGCGTAGCGACCGCCGCCGCGGCTTCTCCCTGGAACGGGCGCCGCTGATGCGCGTCGCGCTGATCCGGCTGGCGCCGGAGCGCCACCAATTCGTCTGGAGCTATCACCACCTGATCCTCGACGGCTGGTGCCGGGGGCTGGTGCTCGACGAGGTGTTCGCCCTCTACGACGCCTTCCGCCGCGGCGACAAGCCCGAGCTGCCCCAGCGCAGGCCTTTCCGCGAGTACGTCGCCTGGCTCCAGGAGCAAAATCAGGACGAAGCGCAGTCTTTTTGGACGCGGACCGTCGGCGGCCTCGAGGGTCGCACCGACTTGGCGGTGGATCGTCTGGAGACCGGCGCCCGGGACGGGGAACGCTATCGCTGGGTCGACGCCGAGCTCGACGAGACCGCCAGCGATGGGCTGGAGAGCTTCGCCCGCCGCCACGGCCTGACCCTGAACTCTTTGGTCCAGGGCACCTGGGCGATCCTGGCGTCGCGCTACAGCGGACGCCGGCGAGTGGTCCACGGCATCACCGTTGCCGGCCGGCCGACGGATCTGGAGGGAGCCGACGCCATGCTCGGCATGTTCGTCAACAACCTTCCCGTCTGTTTGGAGGTCGACGAAGAGCGGCCGGCCAGCGAGTGGTTCCGCGAGGTGCAGGACCAGCTGGTGGAGCTGCGCCGCTTCGAATACAGCTCCCCCTCCGACATCCAGGCGTGGAGCGGATTGAGCCCCGGCCAACGGCTCTTCGAGGTCCTCGTGCTGTTCCAGAACTACCCCATCGGCGACGTCGGCGGCGAGCTCACCTCGCGCAGCCTGCGCATCGAGGATTACCGCTCCCGGCTGGAGACCAACTATGCCCTGACCCTCGGCATCGGCCGGGCCAGACCGCTGATTCTTCGCCTCTTCTACGATTCCCGCCGTTTCGACGAAGGCAGCGCCGGGCGCATGATCGATCATCTCGGAGCGCTGCTCGAAGGGCTGGCCGCCGGCGAGGATCCGAAGCTCCAGGAGCTCGTCCTGGAGCCCGAGGGTGGCCCGGTAGCGGCTCGGGGCCTTCCCGGCGTGCCCGGTCCTGCCGCTGGCGACGATCCTCTGGCGCGCTTCGGCGAGGCCTGGGCCGGCTCGGCGGATCGGGTTCGCGGCCCGGTTGATTCAGGCACCGAGGCGCTTTCGGGAGCTCAGGTCGCAGAGCGCTCCCGGGCCATCGCCTGGGCTCTGCGGGATGCCGGCGTCACCGAGGGCTCGCGGGTGGCGGTGACCGTCGCTTCGGATCAGCCGCTGCTGCCGGCGCTGGTGCTGGGAGTGCTGGCCGTCGGCGGCACCCTGATCCCCATCGACCCTCACACCGAGGCGCCGGTGGCCGCCGATTTCTTGGTGAAGAATTTCCTATTGACGGCAGATCTCGCGGTGCGCGGCGGCTCGTCGTCGGCCTCTGAGCTCTCGTTGGCCGAGGTTCTTGCGTCGAAGGAAGAGCGCGGTGAGCTGCCCGGGATCTCCGGTCGGGCCGGAGCGCTGGTGGTCCGCCTGCGGGCCCGCCGGCCGGTGCTCTTCTCCCGCCAGGCGCTGGCGAGCCGCCTGCGCGCTCTCTCCACTCCGCTGCGCCGGGACGATGTGCTGGGGCTGGAGCCGGAAGGGAATTCCTCTGCCGAGGCCGTGCTCTGGGACGTACTCTTGGCGCTCTTCGCGGGCTGTGCTCTGCGCTTGCCGTCCGCCGAAAAAGATGCCTGGAGCGACGACGTCACCGCTCGGGCGGCGACCGCCGGCCGTTGGGTAGAGATCCTGCGCGGCGGGAGAGCGTTGCCTGCCGGCTTCCGGGCCCTGTGCCGGGGCGAGGCCCCGGCGGTGGGGCTGGTCCGTGAGCTGGAGGCGTCGGGGGCCTCGGTGTGGCGGGTCGATGCGGAGCTGCCCTGCGCCCAGGAATATCGCGACGGTGCTCCGGTTCCTCCGGCGGACCTGGAGGCTCCGAGCCTGCGGGTGGTGGACGAGCAACTGCGCCCCACCGTGCCCGGGGTGCGGGGCGAGATCGTGTTGTCGGGGGCCGATCTGCCGACGGCGCTGGACGACCCGGCGCCTCTCCTGGGCTTGCTCCGTACCGGCCGTAGCGGGCGCCGGTTGCCCGGTGGTGTCGTCGAGGAGCTCGGCGGCGGGCTCTCTCCCTTCGGCCCGACGGAGTCCCGGCACCGCTTCGACGAGGTGGCGGCGCTGCTGCGGCGGCGCCCGGAAGTCCTGTGGGCGGGGGTCGAACCCCTCGACGGGGAAGCGGAGCGCGGGGTCGCCTTCGTGGCCGGCCGGGACGCGCTGGACGCGGCGAAGCTGCGGACCTTCCTCGCCGGCTATCTGCCGCCGGATTGGATGCCCGCGGGCTTCGTCGAGGTCGAGCGCCTGCCGCTCGACAGCATGGGAGCGGTGGATCTTCAGGAGCTTCGGCAGGCCGGCCACGGACGGCGCATCGATAGCTTCGTGGCACCGCGCAATCCCACCGAGCTGACCCTGGTGCGCATCTTCGAGGATCTCTTCGGCTACGGGCCCATCGGGATCCGGCAGAGCTTCTTCGAGCTCGGCGGTCACTCGTTGTTGGCCCTCGGCCTGCTGGCCCGGGTGCGCTCGGCCTTGCGGGTCGACCTGCCCCTGAGCACCCTGCTCGAAGCCTCCTCCGTCGAGGCTCTGGCGCAACGGGTGGAGCAGGCCCGCGGGGATCGCTCCCAGGGCGAAGAACCGTGGAGCCCGCTGGCGGCGATCTCCCCGCAGGGCACTCAGCGGCCGGTCTTTTGTATCCATCCCGGCGGCGGCAACGTGCTGTGCTACGTCGATCTGGCCTATCGCCTGGGGGATGACCAGCCGCTCTACGGGCTCGAAGCGCGGGGTAGGGAAGAGGGGGAAACCCCTATCGAGAGCCTGACGGAGATGGCCGAGACCTATCTCGCAGCCATACGGCGGGTTCAGCCGCAGGGGCCCTATCGCCTCGCCGGATGGTCCTTCGGCGGTTTGGTGGCGTTCGAGATGGCGCGTCAGTTGGCGGCGGCGGGGGATTCCGCCGAGTGGGTCGCCCTCTTCGACACCGCGCTGCGGGAGGGGGACTTCGAGGTCGACGACCAGGCCCTGCTCCAGGACTATCTCGGTGAGGAATTACCGATTCCTCCGGCGGAGCTGGAGGCTCAGGGCGACGTCCGACAACAGTTGGCCTATGCCGTCGAGCGGGCCCAGGAGGCAGGATTGCTGCCCCGGGGCTACTCCTTGGACCGGGTGGGCCGGCTATTCGAGGTGCGCAAGGCCAATCTGCGCGCCGGTGTCGGCTGGCAGCGCGGGGAGCTCGACGGCTCGGTGGTGTTGTTCCGGGCTCGGGAGCGGCGAGAAGAAGATCTGGGAGAAGACTACGGCTGGAGCCGCTGGGCGCGGCGTGTGGAGGTGGTGGACGTTCCCGGCAATCACGACACCATGCTGCGCTCGCCTCATGTCGAGACTCTGGCCGCCGAGCTCCGGCGGCTGCTGGCGCAGGGATCTCCGGGAGATCCGTCGTGAGGCCGAGATCCAAACAAAGCCGCCGGTGCCGAAGCACCGGCGGTCGCTTTTCGTTCGATCAGAGAAGGGGCCGACCGACCCGGCGGCGGTCAGCGGCGTCCGTTGGGGTCGAAGAAGTCGAAGGGCTGGCCGGTGGCCTCGTCCGCCGGCTCCGGCCCCCGCTGGAGGCGGTCCAGAGCCCAGGCGGCACGGCTCCGCACCGGCTCGCTGGAATCGTCCTGAGCCGCCCCTCGCAGGACCTCCGTGGCCCTCGGGTCGCCGATCATGCCCAGCGCCCAGACCACCTGCTCGCGGACGATGGCGGAGGAGTCGGAGAGGCTCTGCTCGAGGGCCGGCAGCGAGTCTCCGGTGCCGTGCAAGCCGAGGGCCCAGGCGCCCCGTCGGCGAACCTCCGGGGAGGCGTCCAGGAGAGCTCCTTCGAAGCTCCTCGACTCTCCCTCGTCGGCCACCAGGCACAGCGCCCACACCGCCTGCTCGCGCACGTCGTCGGAGGCATCCTCGGCGGCGGCGCGCAGACCGTTGACGGCGCGCTGGTCGCCGCGCAGGCCGAGAGCCCAGGCGGCCTTGGCGCGAACGCTGGCAGAGGAGTCTTCGAGCAGCTCGAGGAGCGGCTTGACGGAGCGTTCGTCGCCCACTCGGCCGAGGGCCCAGGCGACCATTTCGCGGACTCCCGCATCGGGATCGCCGGTCATCGCCAGCAGCGGCTCGACGGAGCGTTCATCACCCACCTGTCCGAGGACCCAGGCGCCCTGCTCGCGGGTGTCGGCGACGGAGCTGCGCAGGTTGGGCAGGGCCTCCTGGACCATGGCGTCGGCGTTCAGCTCACCGCGGCTGCGGGCGTCTTCGATCTGCTGATAGATCGAGGCCCGGACCTGCTCGCTCCGGGCGCTCGGGGCCGCGGCGGCCTCCGGCGCGGCGAGGGCGGGAACGATGAGGGCGAAGGCGACGGTGGTGCCGGCGATGAGAAGGGCCGGCAGCGAGACGTTGTTCGTGGGCCGGTAGCCGGGTTGCAGCAGCCGGCGCACCCGCGCCAGCAGGGTGCCGCCGTTGGCCGCCATGGCCAGCTCGCCGGTCCTGCGCAAACCCTCCAGGGTGGCCAGGGCCCGGGCGTAGCCCAGAGGGTCTCCGCTGACCTCCACTGCCGCGTCGTCGCACAGATTCTCGCGCTCGGTGCGCAGCAGGTTGGAGGTCCACCACACCGCCGGATGGTAGAAGAGCAAGGTTTCCGCGATCCGTTGCAGCCCGTTGACCAGCACGTCGTGGCGCCGGATGTGGGCCAGCTCGTGGGCGAGGATGGCGCGCAGCTGAGGCGTCGAGAGACCGGTGACGCTGCTGGCCGGCACCAGGATCACCGGGCTCAGCCAGCCCACCACGGTCATCACGTCCACCCGGCTCGATTGCAGCAGCCGGACCTGGCGGCGAATCCCCATGGCATCCCGCAGCTCCTCGGCGCAGCGGATCAGGCCCGCCGGAGCCGGACTGATGGCGCGCCGGCGCAGGCTGCGGGTGCCCCACCAACCGCCGAGCAGCCGCAGCAGCAGCAGCGAGGCCCCCAAGGTCCACAGCACCACGACGGCGGGAATCCAACCGGCAAGCCAGTCGCCGGCGGAGCTCCAGGAAGCGGCTGCGGCGGGATCGAGAGAGAGCGCCTGGGAGGCCCCGGGCGCTGCCGTGGCGACCTGATCCGCCTGCACAGGTCCGGCGACCGCCGCCGCAGACTCGTGGCCCGAGAGCTGGAAGAAGGTCAGCACCGGTGCCGCCAGCATCAGCAGCAGCGTGACGCCTGCCGCGACGTAGCGCGCTTGGGCGCTCGCCTTTGCCACGGTGCGCAGGACGACGGCCAGGAGCAGGGCGAGCACCGAGCCTTGCCAGAGAAAGTGGACCAAGGTCCAACCCAGGGGTTGAACGGTCTCCGCACTGAGAAGACTTGCCAGATTCATCATCGTTCTCCTTCGATGTCGTCGAGCAGCCGGCGGATCTCCTCCAGCTCCTCCGAGGACGTGGGGCGGTCGGAAAGGGCTCGCATCACCAACTGGCTCGCGGAGCCCCCGAA
The DNA here is from genome assembly GCA_034211275.1 of Acidobacteriota bacterium. Classification (NCBI taxonomy): domain Bacteria; kingdom Pseudomonadati; phylum Acidobacteriota; species Acidobacteriota bacterium. The sequence goes on along the minus strand of JAXHTF010000148.1, from coordinate 5,635 downwards.
GGCCGCGTCCAGCAGGTGGTCCACCAGCTGCCGCTGGGTCCGCTCCGCCGGGCTGGAGGCCTTGTAGACATGGCTGCGAAATCGTTCGTTGCGGGTCACCAAGCCCTTCCCCAGCATGATCTGGAGCAGCTTGAGGACCGTGCTGTAACCCACCGCGCGGTCAGCGGACAGGTGATCGTGGACTTCTCGCACCGTGCTCGGGCCGCGGTCCCAGAGGGCGCGCAGGATCTCGAGCTCCGCCCCGGTGGGCCGAGGAGGGGGCGGGGCAGAGGAGCGGTCGGGGTTGTCGTGGGCTTGGCTCAAAGCTATCTCTCGCTGTCGGGAAGGGGTTTGTGGGTCGTCGAGGAGGATCATATACGAAACTCTTCGTACGTCAAGGAAAATCTTCGTACTTCTGTTGATGGGGTGTGTTCTGAAATGAGGTCACGATGACGAAGAACGGTCTCAACATCCTGGGAATCTCCGCCTTCTTCCACGATTCCGCCTGTTGCCTGCTGCGGGACGGCGAGGTGGTCTCCGCGGTGGAGGAGGAGCGATTCTCCCGCTGCAAGCACGACCCCGGGCTGCCCTGGCGGGCCTTTCGCTTTTGCCTCGAAAGCGCCGGGCTGTCCCTCGACGATCTCGACGCCGTCGCCTACTACGAGGACCCGGTCAAGAAGCTCGGGCGCCAGCTGTGGATGGCGCTGCACCCCTCGCTGCCGGAGGCCGGGCGGAAGTCTCTGTTGTCGCGCCTCGAGCCCGGAGAGGTCGAGCGGCAGCTGCGCCAGGAGCTCGGCTGGGAGGGTCCGGTGGATCGCTTCGACCACCATCAGAGCCACGCCGCCAGCGCCTTCTATTTCTCCGGCTTCGAGGATGCCGCCATCCTCACCGTGGACGGCGTCGGCGAGTGGGCGACGACCACCTACGGCCGCGGGGCGGGGACGGTGTTGGAGCTGCTCGAGGAGGTGCACTTCCCCGATTCCGTCGGCATGCTGTACAGCACCATCACCGCGTACCTGGGCTTCAAGGTCAACTCCGGGGAGTTCAAGGTCATGGGTTTGGCGCCCTACGGCCGGCCCCGGTTCGTGCGCCAGATGCAGCGGCTGGTGGATCCCGGCTCCGACGGCCAGTACCGGCTGAGGCTGGAGTACTTCGATTTCATCGGCGCCGAGCGCATGTACTCGGATCGATTGGTCGAGCTCTTCGGCCGTCCGCCACGCCGTCCCGAGTCGGAGATCGAGCAATTCCACAAGGACGTCGCCCGCAGTCTGCAAGTGCTTTTGGAAGAGCTTTTGTTGCGCAAGGTGCGGTACCTCCACCAGCGGGTGGGGAGCGAAAATCTGTGCATGGCCGGTGGGGTGGCGCTGAACTGCGTGGCCAACGGCCGGCTGCTGCGGGAAGGTCCCTTCGAACGCCTCTTCGTGCAGCCGGCGGCGAGCGATTCCGGGGGAGCTCTGGGGGCGGCGATGCTCTCCCACGTGCGGCGCGGCGGCGAGTTGCCGGCGACGAGGGAGCGCATGGCCCACGTCTTTCTGGGGCCGCGCTACGAGTCCACCGAGGTCGCCGAGCTGCTCGCCGCCGGCGACGTCGAGGCCTTGGACTTCCGCGGCGACGAGGAGGCTCTGCTGGAAGCGGTGGCGGAGCGCCTGGCCGCCGGCAAGGTCGTCGGCTGGTTCCACGGGCGGATGGAGTTCGGGCCCCGGGCTTTGGGCTCGCGGTCGATTCTCGCCGACCCCCGAGGCCCCGAGATGCGCGACCGCATCAACGCCCTGGTCAAGAAGCGGGAGGCCTTCCGGCCCTTCGCTCCGGCGGTGCTGTTGGACCGTATGACGGAACATTTCGAGCTCGACCATCCCTCGCCCTTCATGCTCGAAACCTGCCAGGTGAGCTCGCCCCTGCACCTGCCGGCCATCACTCACGTGGACGGCTCGGCGCGGGTGCAGACCGTAGAGTCCCGTCACAGCCCGCGGTTCGCCGCCCTCATCGAGCGCTTCGCCCGGCGCACGGGTTGCCCGATCCTGCTCAACACCTCGTTCAACCTGCGCGGAGAACCCATCGTGTGCACTCCTGTGGACGCGCTACGGACCTTCATCCGTTCGCGCATCGACACCCTTGTCTTGGAGGATTTCGTCCTCGATCGCGACGCCATGCCGCCGCTTTGGGAGCCGTTTCTGGAGCTGGAGGACGCGCCCGCCGAGAGCGCCATCACCCACGAGGTCTACACCCTGTTCTAGGAGCCTGAAGCGCGGGTTCTCACGGCTCGCGGAAGGTTGGGAGAAACGACGATGCACGACCCACGAACGGAAGCGATCAAGGCCCTGGCTCAGGAGACCGCCGAGCGGCTGAGCGGCGGCGAGGGGGCCGACGGGCTGCGCCTGCTACGGCGTCTGGACCTGTTAAACGGCGCCGGGGCTCCGGAAGCCCAAGAGCGCCCGAAGTCGGAGAATGGAACGGTGGGCATCTGGAGGGCCCGGGACGCCTCGGAAGGCCGGGTCTTCGAGCGCATGCCCGAGCGTTCCAAGGAGTGGCCTCTGTGGGCGGACTTGCCGGTCATCGGGGCCCGGGGAAGAGCGAAGCGGGTGGTGCTGCTGGGGGAGTCGGTGGCCCGGGGCTGGTTCTACGAGCCCGCCTACACCCCCGCCAAGGTTTTGGAGCAGATGCTCTCCCGGGCGGGCATCGGAGACGGCGTCGAGGTGCTCGACCTGGCGCGCACGGATCTCGACCTGGAAGGTATCGAGGGTCTGCTCGAGCCGGTCTTGCTGCTGGAGCCCGATCTGGTGGTGATCCTGGGCAGCAACAATTGGGTGCGAGCTGCCCGGGAGCCTCTGCTGGCGGACCTGGAGGGCCGTCAGCGGGCGGCCCAGGCGCTGCGACGGAGCGGGGTGCCGGGCATGCGGCAAGTGCTGGAGGAGGCCACCGGGGAATTGGTGGATCGGCACTTGGAGCGGGTCGCCCGGGTTTTCGGGGCGCAGGGCGTTGGCTGTGTCTATCTGGTGCCGGAGTTCAATCTGGGAGATTGGCGGGACGACCGCTCGGGGCTCGCTCCCTGGCTCGCCGAGGCGGGGGCCAACGAGGCCTGGGAGCGGCTGCGGGGGGAGGCCTTGGAGGCGTTCGGCGATGGAAATCTCGACCTGGCCGAGGAGAAGGCGCGCCGGATGGCCGAGCTCGACGCCGGCACTTCCGCCGTAGCCCAGGCTCTGCTGGCGGAGGTGGCGGCCCGGCGGGGCGAGCCGGAAAAAGCCTTGGAATTCTTCGAGCGGGGCCGGGACGCGCGCATCTGGGACGGTACGTTCCCCTCGCCCCGCCCCCTATCGCTGATCCAAGAGCGGCTTCGGGCGTTGCCGCCGGACGGCCCCGTCACCGTGGTGGATTTGCCGGCGGAGTTCCGGCGCGCCGGCGCGGACGGGATCCCCGGCCGGGGTCTGTTTGCCGACTACGTGCATCTGACCGATCTCGGAATCCGGATCGCCATGGCGGCCGCCGCCCGGGCGGCGGCGGCGGAGCTGCTGGGTGGCAATTTGGCTCCAGAAGAGCTCGCTGGTGACGAATACCTGCCGGCGGCGGAGATCGTAGCCCAGGCTCACTTCGGTGCCGCCATCCACTCCGCCCATTGGGGACAGCGCCAGGATGTGGTGCTGCACCACTGTCGGCGAGCCCTCGCAGCGTCCGGCGCCATGAAGGAGGTCATGCAGCTGTACCTGGACCTGCAAACCCGCCGGGCGCCGGTGTGGATGTGCACGAGCGCCGAGCGCCTGGCGAAGCTGCCGGACTTCTCGCTCCAGCGCTACATCGCCAAGACCCATCTCAAGCTCTTCGATGGGGTGCTGCTGGGGGCCATGGCCACGGCCCTCGAGGAGCAGGGGTGGAGCGCCGAGCAATCTCTGCTGGAGCTCCGCCGCAGCGAGGTCGGGCTACGGCCGGGACGGCCGGTCGATCTATTGGACGCCTACTTCGCCGAATCTTGGGACGACCGCGAGCGCAACTGGAAGAGCAAGGAGGGAACCCCCCGCTTTTTCCGCGCCCATACCAGCCGATCAACCTTCCCCTTGGTGGTGGACGATGCCGGTGCCGAGCCCGTCCTCGAGCTCACCCTGCGCACGCCACGCCAGGGCCGGGTGCAGGTAAGGCTCGACGGCGAGGTGATCGCAAAGCTGGAGACCGGCGGGGAGTGGCGCAGCTGGCGGTTGGCCCTCGCCGCCCACGGGCTCTCGCCGGGGGTTGGAGAGCTGGCCCTGCTGTGGAACGCTGGGGTCGCCGATGCAGTAGAGGCTCTGAACCGCGCCGCCGATGAGCTGGAGCAGGGGCGCTTCCCGGTCAATCTGCTACCGGTCTTCGGCGAGCTCTACAGCCTGCGGCTGGTCACCGGCTGATGGGCCGGAGGAGCTTGAGAAGCCGTGGGCTGCTAGGTGCTGCGCAGAGCATCGAGGGGGTCGATGCGGGACGCTCGCCACGCCGGCAGGAGGGCTGCCAAGGCGCCCACCAAAGCCAGCAGCAGGCTGACGAGGGCGATCACCGCGGGGTCCAACGCCTGGACTCCGTACAGCTGGTTGGACAGCAAACGGCCGGCGGCGACGGCTCCCACGACTCCCAGAGCCACCCCGATGGCGATCAGCCGCAGGGTTCGCCACAGGACCCAGCCCGCCACCCGTTGGGAGGCCGCTCCCAGGGCCATGCGCAGGCCGATCTCCCGGGTGCGCCGGGCCACGGTGTAGGCGGTGACGCCGTAGATTCCCAGGGTCGCCAGGAACAGCGCCACCAGCGCGAACGCGAGCAGCAGCCGCAGCACGAAGCGCTGGCGGGCGATGGAGCCGGTGACCAACTCGTCGGTGGTTCGGATGTCGAAGATGGGCAGGGTCGGGTCGAGGGCGCTGACCGCCTCCCGCGCTTGGCTCACGAGAGCCTTGGGATCGCCGCTGGTGCGCAAGACCACGGAATTGGCGGATTGGGGATCCTGCAGCAACGGGATGTAGGCCTCTGGCAGCACCTCCTGTGCCAGGCTGGTCTGGCGCACGTCGCGGCTGACCCCGACGATGGTGACCCACGGTGCCTCCTGGTTGGGCAGGGCGAATTTGACCTGCAGCCCCAGAGGCTCTCGGCCGTCGAGGAAGCGCTGGACGAAGGTCTCGTTGACTACGGTGACGGGAGGAGCGTCGGCTCCGTCGGCATCGGTGAAGGTCCGGCCTTCAACGAGGGGAATGCCCATGGCCTCGAAATAGCCGGCGCTGACCTCGAGATGCTGGACCTTGGGCTCTTCTCCCTCCGGAAACGGTTTCATCCCCTCGATGGTGAAGTCGCCGTTCCACCACACTCCGTCGAGGGGCAGCACAGGCACCGTTCCCACGGCCTCGACCCCCGGGCGGGTGCGCAAGTCGGCGAGGAGGTTGCGGTAGAAGTTGGCGACCTGCTCCGGCTCGCCGTAGGAGCTGCGGGGCAGCGCGACGCCGAAGGTGAGGGCGCCGGGCTCGAAGCCCGGATCGACGGCGATGAGCCGGTCGAAGCTCTTGATCATCAAACCGGTTCCCGCCACCAGCATCAGCGCCAGGGCGACCTCGGCGACCACCAGGACGTTGCGCGTCCGGTGGCTGTGATCGCCTCCCCGGGTGCCCTCCTGCCGCAGGACCTTGGCCAGGTCCAGGCGCCGGCTCGAGATCTCGAG
>JAXHTF010000147.1 GCA_034211275.1 Acidobacteriota bacterium | reverse complement strand
TCGTCGGCTTCGAGCTGCGGCCACCGCCGCTGCCGCCGGAGCAGATGGAGCAGTTTCGGCACACCGTCAACCTGGCCTTCGCGCAGCGACGCAAGACTTTGCGCAACTCCCTCGGGGCCGGCTGGGGCAAGGAAACGGCGGCGGCGGTGTTGGCCCGGGCGGGCATCGATGGTGGCCGGCGGGCGGAGCAGCTGGGACTGGAAGATTTCCTCCGCCTGACTGCTGCCGTTCGCGAGCTAACCCCTTAAAGTGTTAGAATTCATGGATATTTAGCGGCGTAACCCTGAGGTAACGCTTGAAGCTTTGGGGGTGGGCCGTGCGCGGCAACTCCCAGCGGACCCCATTCGAGATCCGAGGAAACGTGTCGGCCGTCATCACAAAAAGCTCCCCCAAGAGCAACGCCAAGAGCCGTTCGAAGAGTCAAAAAAGCAGCTCCAAGGCTGCGGGCAAGAGCAAGAGCTCTACCGGAGTCGTGCGGCTGCGGCTGCCCAAGGAGAAGGGCAATGAGCTCTTCGGCCTGACCTTGCTCACCGTCAGCGTGCTCTTGGGACTGGCGCTGGTCAGCTTCCACGTCAACGACCCCAGCGTTTTCCACCAGCCGCCCTTCGATGATGCTCCGGTGCGCAATTGGGTCGGGCCGGTGGGGGCGCAGGTGGCGGCGGTGCTCTTCAACCTCTTCGGTATCACCTGCTTGCTGGCACCGGCGCTGCTGATGCTCGCCGGCTGGCGGCGGGTGCGCACCCAGCTCCACGAGCATGCCCTGGGCCGGGGCGTCGGCGTTCTGATCCTGCTGGCGACTCTGCCGGCGGTGCTGCAGCAGCTTCTCGGCGCCATCACCTGGCGCGGCGGCGAGCTGGAGGCGGGGGGTGGTTTCGGCACCCTCATCTACCAGGGACTGGCCTCCCAGCTGAGCTTCGTGGGCACCCTGGTGCTGCTGCTGGCGGGGGTGGTCATCGGTGCGACGCTGATGGTGCAGAGCACTCTGGCGGACATCCTGGGGGTGCTGCGGGAGCGCCTGGCCGGTGGCTGGGAGTCGGTGCGTCTGGCCTGGGAGCGGCGCAAGGAGCGGCGAGACAAAGAAGCCCGGGGCCGCGAGCGGGCCAAGCAGATGGAGCGGGTGGCGGAGAAGCAGCGCAAGCGGCTGGAAGAAGCGGTGGAGGAGGCGGTGCCGGCGGTGGAGGCTCCGCCGCCGCGGGTCACCGAGCGCAAGGGCTCGGGCGGCTTCGCCGTGCGCCGGGTGAAGGGCGAGCCAACCCGGGACGACGAGGCGCCGCCGGTGAAGGCCCCTGCCGCCAGCGCCTCCGGCGGCAAGAGCCCCGCCAAGAGCTCCGCCTCCGGGGTTCCGCAGAAGAGCTTCGAATTCCCCGCCGGGGACGGCGACGGGGCGCTGCCGCCGGTCAATCTGCTGCGCATGGAAGACGGCAGCAGCAAAGTCGACGAGGACGCCCTGATCCGCCTCGGTGAGGCCATTCGCAGCCGCTGTCAGGAATTCGGTGTCGAGGGCAACGTGGTGGGCATCCACCCGGGGCCGGTGGTGACGGTCTACGAGTTCCAGCCGGCGCCGGGGGTGAAGGTCAGCCAGATCGTCAACCTCCAGGACGACTTGGCCCTGGCCCTCAAGGCGGAGGCGGTGCGCATCGACCGCATCCCCGGGCGCTCGACCCTGGGTATCGAGGTGCCCAACAAGGATCGCTCCATCATCCGCCTCGGCGGTCTCATCGCACGTCAAGAATTCGACAAGGCGGGCTCGGTGCTGACCATGGCCCTGGGCACCGACATCGGCGGCGAGCCCTACTACGCCGACCTGGCGACCATGCCCCACCTGCTGGTGGCCGGCGCCACCGGTGCCGGTAAGTCCGTGGGCCTGCAGTCCATGATCACCTCGATCCTGTACAAATCCCGCCGCGAGGACGTGCAGTTCATCTTCATCGACCCCAAGCGAGTGGAGCTGGGGGTCTACGCCGACATCCCGCACCTCAAGACCGAGGTGGTGGTGGACCCCAAGAAGGCTGCCAACGCCCTGCGCTGGGCGGTGGGGGAGATGGAACGCCGCTATCGCCTGCTGGCGGAGGTGCACGTTCGCTCCATCGCCTATTACAATCAGGTGATCCGCGATCCCCAGGTGCAGGAGCGGCTGGCTCTGAGCGACGACGACGAGATGGACGTCCAGACCGAGGACCTCCAGCCCATGCCGTATTACGTCATCATCATCGACGAGCTGGCGGATCTGATGATGGTGGCCTCCTCGGAGGTGGAGACCTGTATTGCCCGGCTGGCGCAGATGGCGCGGGCGGTGGGCATTCACCTGATTATCGCTACCCAGCGGCCGTCAGTGGACGTGCTCACCGGCACCATCAAGGCCAATTTCCCCTGCCGGCTGGCCTTCGCCACCACCACCCGCCACGACTCCCGCACCATCCTCGACCAGGTGGGATCGGAGAAGCTTCTGGGCAAGGGCGACATGTTGTTCATGGCCCCGGGCACCTCGCGCACCGTGCGTCTCCACGGCGCCTACATCACCGAGGCGGAGACCGCCGGTCTGGTGCGCTGGCTCAAGAAGCAGGGCAAGCCCCAGCTCGATCCGGAGGTGCTCAAGGACACCAGCTCCAGCTCCAGCAGCGGTGCCGGCGGCGGCGACGACGACGGCGACGAGCTCTACGACGAGGCGGCCCGGCTGGTGGTTTCCGAGGGCCAGGCCTCGGCCTCCTTCCTCCAGCGGCGCATGCGGGTGGGCTTCTCCCGGGCCGCCCGGCTCATCGACATGATGGAGCGCGACGGCCTGCTGGGGCCACCCCAGGGCAGCAAGCCCCGGGATGTGCTGGTCAAACCCGACTTCTTCGAGGAGATCGACGCCGCCCAGGAGGTCTGAGAGCCCTCCGGGCCGCGTGCTAGAGTCCTCTCATGACCGCCGTGGACCGCATTCTCTTCTTCGGAACCCCCGAGTTCGCGGTGCCTACCCTGGATGCCCTGGTAGCGGCGGATCGGCGGCCGCTGAGGGTGATCACCCAGCCGCCGCGGCGCGCCGGCCGGGGGCGCAAGTTGCAGCAGCCGCCGGTGGCGCTGCGGGCGGAAACGCTGGGCCTGCCGGTGCTCCAACCGCCGAAGGTCAAGGCACCGGATTTTCTCGACCAGATGGCGGCGCTGAAGCCGGATCTGGCCATCGTCATCGCCTTCGGACAGATCTTCCCCAAGCCTTTGCTGGAGCTCCCCGTGCACGGCTGCATCAACATCCACGCCTCCCTGCTTCCCGCCCATCGCGGCGCCGCCCCCATCCAGGCGGCCCTGGCCGCTGGGGATGCCATCACCGGGGTGTGCACCATGGTGATGGAGAAGGGCCTGGACACCGGACCGGTGCTCTTGCGAGAATCCACCCCCATCGCCGACAGCGACACGGCGGAGACCCTGTCGCTGCGGCTGGCGGAACTCGGCGCCGAGTTGATGATCCGCACCCTCGAGGCCTTGGAAGAAGAGACTCTGGTGCCGACTCCTCAGGACTCGGCCCTGGCTTCCTACGCTCCGCGCATCCAGAAGGACGACGGCCGCATCGACTGGAATTCGAGCGCCCGGGACCTGTGGTTGCGGTCCCGCGCTTTCACCCCCTGGCCCGGTCTCCACGCCACCCTCGGAGACCAGCCGGTGAAAATCCTGGAAGCTTCCGTAGTGTCCGGAGAGGAAGCACCGGAAGGTGTCTCTTCAGGAGAGGCCGCCGCTCCGGGTACCTATCTCGGCCTGGTGGGAGACCGGATGGCGGTGCGCTGTGGCAGCGGCACCGTGCTCGGTGTGGGATCCCTGCAACGCCCGGGGCGCAAGGCGCTGACGGCCCGGCAATTCGTCAATGGAGAGCGCCTGGAGCCGGGCCAGCGCTTCGGCTGATGGCCAGCAGAGGACTCAAGATCATGGCGAGGCGACGCGTACCCGCGGCCCGCCCCGGCCGTTCCAACGCCGGCGGCGGTGATTCCGGGCGTCGGCGGCGGATGACCATCCGCCGCTCGCCCCAGGACAACGTGCGCGTTGCGGCGGCCTGGGTGGTGGAGCGTACCCTCGCCTCCCTGGCCCCTACGGACTCCTTCCTGGCGACGGTGCTGGAGCGCTACGACGAGCGCGATCAGGCGCTCCTGCGGGAGCTCGTCTTCGGCACCCTGCGCTGGCTGCGGCGCATCGACCAGGTGATCACCGACGCCAGCAGCCGCAGCTTCGACGACATCGAGGACGTGCTCCACGCTCCCCTGAGGGTGGCGGTCTACCAGCTTCTCTTCCTCGACCGCATTCCCGCTCATGCGGCGGTCCACGAGGCGGTGGAGCAAGCCCACTGCCTGACCCACCGCGGCGCCGCCAGCTTCGTCAACGCGGTGCTGCGGCGCATCGCCCGCAGCCCGTCCCTTGACGAGTGGCCGGTGCGGGAGCAGGATCCGGTGCGCCGGCTTGCCATCGAGTACAGCCACCCGGACGTCTTGGTGGAGCGCTGGATGGAGCGGCTGGGAGAGACTCGTACCCGCGAGCTGCTGGTCGCCAACAACCGACCCAAACCCCTGCAGCTCCTGGCCTTCCGTCACCTCGGCGGCCGCGAGGTGCTGGCGGAGACCCTCATCGACGAAGGGATCGAGGTGGAGCCCTCGGCTCTCTCACCGGTAGGAGTGACGGTGCGCCGGGGTAATCCTTTCAACACCCAGGCGTTCCGCCGCGGCTGTTTTTACATTCAGGACGAGATCAGTCAGATCGCCGCACTGCTGCCGCCGCCTCGGGCCGGCGAGCGCATCCTCGACGCCGCCGCGGCGCCGGGGGGCAAGAGCTTCGCCCTCAAGGCCCAGCAGCCCGAAGTACGCTTGACACTCTCTGACGTCTCACCGGCCCGGACCTTCCAATTGCGCTCCAACCTCCAGCGTCTGGGGCTCGACCTGCCGACGCTGACGGCCAACGCCAAGGCTTTCCCCGCCGCCGGGGAGCCGCTCTTCGACCGCGTGGTTCTGGACTTGCCCTGCTGTGGCACCGGCACGCTGCGCAAGAACCCGGAGCTCAAATGGCGCATCAGCGAGCGCGAGATCGGTCGACTCTCCCGCCAGGGTCGGCGCATGATGCGGGCCATGGCCCCACTGGTGAAGCCCGGCGGCTTGTTGGTGGCCATCACCTGCTCGCTGGAGCAAGAAGAGAACGAGGCGGTGGTGGAACGGTTCTTGAATAAGAATTCGGAGTTCGCACCGTTGCCTCTGGAAGAGGTTCTGGAGGCACCCTTGGTGCGCTGGGTTGCCGGGCCGGGTTTCTGGCGCGTGCTACCCGGCGGTGATCACGACGGTTTTACCGTACACGTGCTCCAGCGGCGGAAAACCCTGTAATCAGGGCGGAAAGCGCGGGTGTTTGTGTTGACACGTGTATTGCCGATCCCGTATCTTTGCCCCCTGTCGAAACCGACATAGACCCAACAACAAGGAGAAAAAGTATGGCTGGTAAAGCTGACATTGTGGATGCTGTTGTCGATTCTGTGGATGATCTCACCAAGAAGCAGGCCGCCGAGACCTTCGACGCGATCTTCGAGGTCATCACCGACACCCTGGCCGATGGCGAGCGGGTCTCCGTTCCCGGCTTCGGTAGCTTCAGCATTTCCCACCGCGCCGAGCGTCAGGGCCGCAACCCCGCTACCGGTGCGAGCATGACCATTCCTGCCAGCAACCAGGTGAAGTTCAAGGCCGGCAAGGAGCTGAAGGAAGCCGTCAACGAGTAAGTTGACCTTCTAGACTCTCTCTTTTGCCTCCCTTCTAGGTTGCATCCCCCTATCCTCTTCCAGGACCAGCGATACCGGATCTGTTGACGTCTGATGTCGGTGCTCGGTGAGCGGTGTGCGAGGACGCCCCCGGCGTTGTCGCCTCCGCCGCCTCCCTTGCTCTGAGCCCCTCCGTCTCCTCGACTCGAGAGACCGGGCAGCAGTGGCCGAGGGGACCGGCCGGCATCCGGCGGAGTCTTGCCGTCTAGAATCGCCCACCAACAGTCCTGCACCGCGGAATGGGGGCAGGAGGACTCGAAGAGCCGGGCCCTGAGAATCTGGGCCGGCTCCTCTGAGCTTGCCGGTCGTCCCAATGGGGCGGCCGGCTTTTTAGATGGTGGCCGCTTTCAGGCACGCTGCAGACGATTCCGTGGGCCGAGAGCTCGGCTGCCCGACCCTGCTAAGATGCGGAGCTTCGTGCCCAACGCCGGAAACCCAGAGTTGGGAGAGACCATGACTCAGACCCCCTTCAGCCATCTCGACGCCCACGGTGAAGCCCACATGGTGGACGTGTCCGCCAAGGCGGTGACCCGCCGGGTGGCGGCAGCGTCCTGCCGGGTTCTGCTGTCGGCGGAGACCGTCGCCGGATTGGCGGAGCTGCCCAAAGGCGACGCCTACGCGGTGGCGCGGCTGGCCGGTATCCAGGCGGCCAAGCGCACCGACGAGCTGATTCCCCTGGCCCACACTCTGCCCCTGGACCGGGTGGAAGTGGAGATCGAGGCGGTGGAGGATGGAGTCCGGGTGCGCAGCGAGGTGGTGGTCACCGGCCGTACCGGCGCCGAGATGGAGGCTCTCGTAGCTTGCTCCACGGCGGCGCTGGCGCTCTACGACATGGTCAAGGCCATCGAGCGGGGAGCGGTGGTGACGGACCTCCAGCTGGAGCGCAAGAGCGGCGGCCGCAGCGGCGATTGGGACCGCTCCAAAGAGTCATGAGCCGAGGCGTCACTAGCCGGAATGGGGTGATCACCGGTCTCGAAGCGCTCCTGGCCCGCAGCTCCGAGCTCGCCGGCCGGCGCTACGCTCTGCTTGCCCACGGAGCGTCTGTAACCGCCGATCTTCGCCCCGCACACCTCGCCCTCGCCGCCAGCGGTCACCCGCCGGCGGCGCTGATGGCGCCGGAGCACGGGTACTACGGCGTCGAACAGGACATGGTGGCCGCTGCCGGCGGCGAGGATCCCTGGACCGGACTGCCGGTGGTCTCCCTCTACGGCGACGACGAGGGCTCCCTGCGCCCAGATCCGTCAGCCTTCGAAGGCCTCGATCTGCTGGTGGTGGATCTCCAGGACATCGGCAGCCGCTACTACACCTACGCCGCCACCGCCGTTTGGGCCGCCGAAGCCGCTGCCCGGGTCGGCTGTGAAGTCTGGCTGCTGGACCGCCCCAATCCCCTGGGCGGTGAGGTGGTGGAAGGCAACCTGCCGGAACCCGGCTACGAGAGCTTCGTCAGCGCCTTCCCCATCCCCGTGCGCCACGGTTTGACCTTGGGGGAGATCGTGCTGCTGGAAGCTCGTTCTGAGAGCTCCGAGGGTGGCTTCGAAGACGCCCTGCGGATCTGGTCCATGGAAGGCTGGCGGCCGTCCATGACCTGGTTGGAGACCGGCTTGCCGTGGGTAGCGCCGTCCCCCAACATGCCGACCCTGGACATCGCCCGGATCTACCCCGGCGGCTGTCTGGTGGAGGCGACGGAGGTCTCCGAGGGCCGCGGCACCACCCGGCCGTTTCAGCTGACAGGGGCGCCGGGAGTGGATCCGGTGGCCCTGGTGCAGCGGCTCACCGCCGCTGAACTCCCGGGAGTACGCTTTCTGCCCACCTACTTCCGGCCGCAATTCCAGAAGCATGCCGGCGAGGTCTGCGGGGGAGTGGAGATCCTGGTCACCGACGCCGGGGCTTTCCGCGCCTACCGCACCGGGGTGGAGCTGCTGGCGGCGCTGCGGGAGGTCGCGCCGGAGGCTTTCCGCTGGCGCTCGAAGCCCTATGAATTCGTTTCCGATCGCGCCGCCATCGATCTTCTCGCCGGCGGCCCCCGGCTTCGCCAGGCCTTGGAAGGGCCATCCTCCGAGAGCAAGGCCGAGCTGCAAGCCTGGATCGACTCCTGGCCCGCCGACGAGGAAGCCTTCCGCCGGCGGTGCGCGGAGATTTATCTCTACCCGCGGCAAGGCCGCTCTGCTCAGAAAGTCCAGCCATGAAGCGCGTCCATCAGTTGCGGGTCGAAGTGGATCCGGAGCATTTCCAGCCCCTCTTCGACACCGCCGCCGCCGCCGGCCTGCGCATGGGCTGGCTGGAGCTTCCGAGCACCCTCGACGACCCCACTCCTTTGCCACCGGCGCTGGAGCAGGCTGCCGGTTCCGGGGCCCTACGAGCGGTCTCGGCCGAGCCCGGCCGCACGGTGACGGTGAAGCCTCGCCGCGGGCCGGCGGTGCTGGAGGATCTGCTGCGGGAGCATTTCCGCGGCTGCGTCCTGGTGCTGATCCGTGGCGAGGCCCCCGTGCCGAGCCTGCGACTCGACGAGAATCGCGGTGCTGGTCATTGGGTCGTCTCCTCGCTCGACGGCACCGCTTTGGCCCTCACCACCGAGGAGCTGGTCGCCCGGCTCCGCAAGCCTCGGCCGTGGAGTTGAAAAGCTGTGGTCTCGAGATTCCGCCTGGCCTCTCCCCACTTGGACGACAAGCGTAAGTGGCTTCAATGTTGAGAGGACCATTGGTCGTGAGTTGGGCTGAGCTGAGCGAGGACTCCGAGGCGCCCGGCGCAGACACGAGCGGTCGCGGAAAAACGCGCAGAGCTGTTTGAGCGTAGCGAGTTCTCTGCGCGCCGAGACCGCTCGCTAGTCTGCGTCGGCCAGCAGCGCCGAGGCCCGAGCCAGCTCAGCCCAACTCACGACCTTCCGCCCCTCCGTTGACCCGCCGCGGCAAGCGATGCCACAATGCGGCATAGAGGCTTTATCGACGCTTTCCCGTACCGTTGAGCTCTCCGATCATGGCTCCCGAACGCATCCAATTCTTCCTCCCCGGCCCGGCTTATGTACGGGAAGACGTGCGCCAGGCCCTCACCGGTCCGGTGATGGGCCATCGCTCCGCTGGCTTCCAGGAGATCTACCAGCGGTTGGAGGAAGGCCTGCCACAGCTCTTCCGCACCTCCGGCGACGTCTTCATGGCTTCTTCCAGCGCCACGTTGGTGATGGAGGCGGCGGTGGTTTCGACGGTGCAGAAGCGGGTGCTCAACCTCACCAGTGGGGCTTTCTCCGAACGTTGGCACGAGGTCTGCCAGCTACACGGTCTGGAGGCGGATCGGGTGGCCGTGCCCTGGGGGCGGGCCGTCGATCCGGAGCTGGTACGCGCCGCCCTTCGGCGCAACAGCTCGGGACGGGGCCAGTACGAGGCCGTCACCCTGGTGCACAACGAGACTTCTACCGGCGTGGTCAACCCGGTGGAGGAGATCTCCCGAGTGGTGCGGGAAGAGAGCGACGCTCTCCTCTTGGTGGATTGCGTCTCCTCCCTCGGGGGAGCGCCCTTCGAGACCGATGCTTGGGGCGTGGACATCGCCCTGGCCGGGGTACAGAAGGCCATGGCTCTGCCGCCGGGACTGGTCCTCTTTACTCTCTCCGAGCGTGCCGCCCGCCAGGCCGAGAGCGTGCCCCGCCGCGGCTTCTACACCGACGTTTTACGCTACCGGGACAGACATCGCGGCCACGGCCCCATCACCACACCGGTGGTCTCCCTGGTCTACGCCCTCGACTTCCAGCTGCGGCGCCTCTTGGACGAAGGGGTAGAGGAGCGCTGGCAGCGCCACCGGCGGATGCAACAGCAGACCCTGGAGTGGGCCGAGGCCCGGAACTTTGGCTGCGCCGCCGAGGCGGGGGCTCGTTCCTGGACCGTCACCTGCCTGCGGCCCCCGTCGTCCTCGAGCACGCCCCTGAGCGCACCCCAATGGGTGGCGCAGCTGGCGGAGCGCGGCTACACCGTCGCCTCCGGTTACGGCCAGTGGAAAGGAGAGACCTTCCGCATTGGTCATATGGGGGACGTGCAGCCCGCGGACCTGGAAGCCCTCTTCGCCGTCATGGACCAGATTCTCGAATCGTCATAGACCTTTTGTTTCCCTAGCTTTTTCCGATCAACTCCCGACAAGAGGTACTCATCGTGGTTTCCATTCTGATTTCCGATCCCCTGGACGCTTCCGGCGTCGAGCGCCTGCGCGCCAGCGGCGCCCACGTGCACCTGATGACGCCGGAGGAAAAACCCCGGCTGAAGGAGATGTTGCCGGAATACGATGCCCTGGTGGTGCGCAGCGGCACCAAGGTCACCGCCGACGTGCTGGCGGAAGGCAAGAAGCTCCGGGTGGTGGGCCGAGCCGGCATCGGCGTCGACAATGTGGACGTGGAAGCGGCTACCGAGCGCGGCATCCTGGTGGTCAACGCCCCCACCGCCAACATGATGTCGGCGACGGAGCATACCTTCGCTCTGCTGCTGGCCCTGGCGCGCAAAGTGCCGCCGGCGGACGCTTCCATGAAGAGCGGTACCTGGGACCGCAAGAGCTTCGTCGGCACCGAGCTGCAGGGCAAAACCCTGGGCGTCGTGGGCTTCGGCCGCATCGGCCAGCGGGTGGCCCGGCGAGCGCGGGCCTTCGAGATGAAGGTCCTCGCCTACGACCCCTACCTCGATGAGGCGGTGGCGCGGCGGGAAGAGGTGGAGGCCCTGCCGCTGGAGGAGCTCTTGAAGCGTTCCGACGTGGTCACCCTCCACACGCCCCTCACCCCCCAGACCCGCAACCTGCTCAACGCCGAGCGGCTGCGGCAAATGAAGCGCGGAGCCATGCTCATCAATTGTGGCCGCGGCGGCACGGTGGACGAGACGGCGCTCCTGGAGCTGCTGGAAGAAGGTTATCTGGCCGGCGCCGGCCTCGACGTCTACTCCAACGAGCCGGTCACCGACTTCACCCTCGCCCGTCATCCCAACGTGGTGGCCACCCCCCACATCGGTGCCCAGACCCGCGAGGCCCAGCTGCGCATCGCCAGCGACACCGCCGAGATGGTGCTCAAGGCACTGGACGGCTCGTTGGCCATCACCGCCGTCAACCTGCCCTTCCGTTCCGCCGGCACCCGCGGCGAGCTGCTGCTGGGCCTGGGACAGCAGCTGGGCAAGCTCGGCTCCTTCCTCCTCGGCGGCAAAGTGCAGCAGGTGAAAGTGGTCTTCTGGGACATCGACGAGAAGCTGCACCATCCCCTGGGGGTCGCGGCTTTGAAGGGCGTGCTCACCCCGTCTATGGCCGAGGGCGTCAACTACGTCAACGCCGAGCACGCCGCCGCCGCCCGCGGCATCAAATTGCAGCGGGTGATCAACCAGCGCCACGAGGAATACACTCATCTCCTCGGAGTGCGAGTGGAGGGGCCGGACGGCTCGGTGGACATTCAAGGCACGGTCTTCGGCGAGCGCGACGCGCGGGTCGTCTACTTCCGGGGTTTGCGGCTCGAATTCCGTCCCGAAGGCCAGCTCCTGGTGCTGCGCAACCACGACGTGCCGGGGGTCGTGGGCAAGCTCGGGACCTTCCTGGGCGAGGCCGGTGTCAATATCGCCGACATCCACCTGGCCCGGGAGCCAGGGCAGTACGCCGTGGCTGCTCTACGCCTCGACGGCGTGGTCTCCCAGGAGCTTGGAGACAACCTTCAGGCCGCCATGCCGGAGGTGCTGGAAGCGAAAGTGGTGGATCTGGGCACGCCCTGATCCCGGCTTTCTTTCGCCCCTCGTTGTCGGCACAATAAGCCTCTGAGGACCGGCGCCGAGGAGACTGTTCGCTCCCCGGTCCGGCAAACCGATCTGGGGAAGGAGCCCGAGCATGGCGAGCGAGATATCCCGCGTAGGACTGGTCTTCGGCGGCCGGAGCGCCGAGCACCGCGTGTCCGTTGACTCCGCCCACACCGTGGCGGCGGCCCTCGCCGAGGCGGGCTTCGAGGTGGTGCCCCTGGGCATCGATCCCGACGGCCGCTGGCTGCCGCCGGAGGTCTCCGCGCCGGCGCTCGCTGGAGACATCGACGAGCTCCCCGCCGCCACCGGCTCCATCCTCTCCAGCATCCGTCACCTGGTGGAGAGCGGTGCTCAGGTGCTCTTTCCCATCGTCCACGGCAGCTGGGGGGAGGACGGCGCCCTTCAGGGCCTGGCGGAAATGCTCGACCTGCCCTACGTTGGCGCCGACGTCCCCGCCAGCGCCGTCTCCATGGACAAGGTCCTGTGCAAGAACGTGTTAGAGCACGCCGGCGTGCCGGTGGTGGAGTACCGCGCCTTCAGCCGTCATCAATTCGAGGGGGACTCGGCAGCTTGGGTTGCGCAGCTGGCGGACGTCCCCCTGCCCCTCTTCGTCAAGCCCGCCACCGGCGGCTCCAGTGTCGGCGTGCGCAAAGTCGCCGAGCGCTCCCAAGTCGCCGACGCCCTGGCCTTCGCCTTCCGATTCTCCGACCGCGTCCTGGTGGAGCGCGGCGTCCAGGGCCGCGAGCTCGAATGCGCCGTCCTCGGCCACCGTCAGCTGCGCGCCTCGGTGATCGGCGAGATCGTCGCCGGCGGTGACTTCTACGACTACGCTGACAAATACCTCGACGGCAAAGCCCAGCTCCTCGCCCCCGCCGACTTGCCCTCGGGCCTCCAGGAGGAGCTTCAGGCTCTCGCCATCGAAGCCTACGCCGCAGTGGGTGGCAGCGGCCTGGCGAGGGTCGACTTCCTGGTAGAGGAGGCCCCCGACGGCACCCACCGCTGCTACGTCAACGAGATCAACACCCTCCCCGGCTTCACCGCCATCTCCATGTACCCCCGCCTCTGGGAGCTCTCCGGCATCCCCCGCCCCGACCTCGTTCGCCACCTAGTTCACCACGCCCAAGAACGCCACGACGACCGCCGCCGGCTGGATCAGGGGATCCATGAATTCCTGGGGGAGTTGGAGGCTCGGGCTTCGAAGGACTGAATTCTCCTGCCGGCATGGCGCCTTTTGGCGCCTAGCCCGCCGCTCGCTTCTGGAACCGCCGAGAAATTTCGTGCTGTTTTTGTTGGTGGCGGATAGCTGCTTGTTTCTTGGGGAAGGTCCTTCTCAACTAACCCTCCGGTAGCTCTCGGGGCCGCGCTAGAATTTCGGTATGAGTTCCGATATCGACCTGAAAGCTGAAGGAATCCGTCTGGCCCTCGAGCTTTCCGACGCCGCGGAGCAGATCATGCGGCAAAATCTCCGCCGCCGGAATCCCGCGGCCACCTCCGATGAAATCGAGCAGCTCCTCGACGATTGGTTCTGCAAGAGAGACCAGCAGATCGAAGGGGATTGGGTCCGTCGGAGGGCGCTCGATTCCCCATGAGACGCCTCGCCGCCGCCCTCGGCCATATCCGTAGCGAGCTCGACCGGCTCCAGCTCTCCTGGGCATTGGTTGGGGGCTTGGCCATCGCTGCCTACATCGATCCTCGCACCACCCGCGACGTGGATGTTGTGATTGCCATCGACGGAGATGCTCAGGCCGAGGATCTTGCCCGGACTCTCGAAGCGCGGGGATATCAATTCAAGGAAGATGGGGTGCTGGAGCACCGGGATACCGGGCGAATGATGGCCTTGCGGTTGATCGCGCCGGGGCGTCTCGGGGATTTGGTTCTGGTCGATTTGATGTTCGCTTCCTCCGGGATCGAACCGGAGATCGCTGGCTCCGCCGAGGCGATGGAGATCTTCCCAGGGATTCCCGTTCCTGTTGCCCGCAAGGGCCACCTCATCGCCCTCAAGGTGCTCGCCAGCCGGCCCCAGGACGAGGTGGATGCCAAAGCCCTTCTCGCCACGGTCACTGCCTCCGACCTCGACCTCGCTCGCCGCTCTCTCGTCCTCATCGACCGCCGGGGCTATCACCGGGACAAGGATCTTTCGGGACTCTTGGAGACCTGGTTCGCCGAAGTTCGGAGGGACTGACGTGCCTCCTGCCCGAGATCCTGTCTACCAGGCCATCCTGAAGGCTCTGGACGAGCTACCCCGAGATCGCGGCCAGCAGTTCGAGGACTGCATGGCGGATCTTCTGAGTGAGGTCTATCCGGGCTTGGTGCCGGTCCGTGGGGGGGGAGACTTTGGCTACGACGGGGCCATGCTCGACAAGGCAGGCGAGCCGTACCCATTGGTCTCCACCATCGGTCAGGACGTTAGTGGCAATCTGAAACGGAACCTCAAGCAAGCCAAGAAGCGCTTTCCAGAGGTTTCCAAGGCGGTCCTGGCGACCTCGCAAGCACTGACTCCCAGACGCCAATCGAACCTCCGAAATCGAGCCAAGGAGCTGGGTTTTCGACTGGAGCAGATCTACGAGCGCGAGGCAGTGGCTCAGCTGCTGTATTGGAACCCTCCTTGGCGCAAGGATCTGCTAGACGTTTCGGGCGCCCTTCCGGCGCTCTCCGTGTATCCACCTTCCACCCGCAGGCACGTGGAGATCGAGCTGGTTGGGCGAGAGGAGGATCTGGAGTGGCTCCAGAATTCTTCAGGAGATCGCATCCTCAGCGGCCAGCCGGGCTCGGGGAAGAGCTACCTGCTCTACTACCTGACCCGAGAGGGTTGGGGACTCTTCGCCGCTTCTGATTCGGCTGAGCGCATTCTCGACACCTGGCGCGAGCAGCAGCCGGCGGTGATCATTCTCGATGATGCTCATTTTCGACTGGAGCTACTCGAACAGCTCATCCGGGCTCGACGGGAAAGCGGGGCCGAATTTGAGTTGGTGGCTACCTGCTGGCCGGGGTATGAAGACCAGGTCCGACCACCACTCCAAGAGGACGGCTCCCAGATAGAGACTCGAAGTCTCGAGTTGCTGACCCGGGACGAGATCCTCACGGTCTACCGAAACCTTGGAGTGGTAGCGGATGACAGCAGTCTGCGCTGGTTGGTCACCGAGGCGGACAACCGGCCTGGATTGGCGGTTCTTATCAGCCAACTCTGGCTGGCGGGAGAGTGGCAAAGTGTGGTCGATGGAGACGCTTTGCGGGAGGCTACGCTGGCCAGGCTTAGGGGCGCGGTCAAAGAGAAGCTTGTGCCACAAGTTCTGGCCGGATTCGCTGTTGGCGGGGACGTGGGCATGTCCATGGAGGCCGTCACCAGCTGCTTAGAACTAAGCCCGACGGAAATGCAAGAACTCTGTGGAAGGCTTGGGTCAGGAGGCGTTCTTCGAGTCGGGAGGGAGCGGCTCTCAGTTTGGCCGCGGTCGCTACGGGTAGCGCTGTTAAAGTCGGTTTTCTTTCGCGGGGATGCTCTTGATCTCCCGATCAAACCCTTTCTGCAAATGGCGCCTTCGCTTCCGAGCGTCGCTGAGACACTTGTCTTGGCTGCTCGCTCGGGAGTCTCAGTCGAACACAGCCTGCTTCGAGAGCAAGTGCGGCAGTCTGGCAGTCCAGTGGCCTGGCAAGGCATGTTGGCCATGCCGCAACATACTAAATGGGTCGTGTCGAACCTCCCAGGGCCTAGGTTGGGAGAGATTGCAGCTTCGCTCGACTGGGGTGACCCTACGATCACAATCCAACAGCTCTTACTAGAGGCTGTCCCCGCACCTGGGCAGTTGCATTCATATCCTTATCACCCTCTGCGGGTCCTAGACGATTGGGCCAAGCAAATTGGAGGAGTGAGGTTGGGAGAGTTCATCCAGAGAAGAAGGCAAATTCTGGAGCAGGTCGACGCTTACCGTAGGAAGGACGGCAGCAACGAATTGGTTGCCTTCCAGGCTACTCTTAGCGCGTTCACACTTGAAATCGAAGATTTTAGTCGGGGAGCTGGGTCCCAGGAGGTGCTAAACGTTAGATGGAGGCCCTTGTCCTCCAGGGAGGTCAAGGAGCTGGGCGGACTGTGGCAACAGTTTGGCAAGCAGCTCTTCGATCCCATCCCTAATGAGCTCTGGCAGGATCTAAAGGTATTACTCTGGCAGTGGATTCAGCCCGAGGCTGTGGTCCCGGATCACGCGCCTAGCGACGAGCATGCACAAGTGATCCAAGAACTGGCCCAGAGGATGATTCATGATCTGTGGCAAGTGGAGGAATTGGGGCCTGGTGTCCGATCAGATCTTCGATACCTTGCCGCGGAAATTGACCTAGAACTGGTTTCTCCTGCCGATTCTCCCGTGGAGACATTCGACCTGCTGTTTCCGGGGGATATGTACTACCGGGACGAAGAGCAGAGTGAGTCGGATCGGCCCTTGCAACTCAAGATGCTCGCAGAAGATTGGCGGTACAGACAGCCAGACGAAGTTGCAGAGGAATTGGCGACCTACGAAGTCGAGGCTGAGAGCGTAGGGCGCCGATGGCCCCGCCTGACCACCGAACTCGCTGCCGAGCTGGCGACTCAGATTGAAAAGCCACTGCTCTGGATTGAGCAATTCCTAGAGGAAGAGCTCCCTGTGGATCTGCTCAGGCCCTTTCTCCAGCGGATCGTCGAGGGAGACGATGAAGAGAGGGAGCAGCTGTTGGAGCGGCTACTCGATGAGGATCAATATCGAGCGGAGGCACTGCGCTTGGGGCTGCAGGCTCCTAACCTGTCGCAGCAGCTCTTGGATCGGTTGCTGAGTGAAGCGGTTAGACATCCCCACGTGGTAGAAGGGCTGATCCAGGTCGGAAAGGCATCCGAAGAAGTCGTCCGTTTCTGCCTCGATCAGGACGACAATTCGTTAGCACTGGCAACGGCCATTGGTCTCTGGAGTCGGGAGCCGGAGGGAGAAGTCCCCGAGGAGCTTCTTGAAGATTGGCGGAGGGCCATTCTTGAAGCGAAGGGGCCGGTCTATGATCGTGCTTCTGAGACTGGAGGTTTCGAAGGGAGCATTCCACTAGGCGAGGATTCTGCCTACGGACTTCGCCGCATTCTGACGAAAGAGCCCCGGTTGGCCGAAGCTTGGCTACGGGCCAGGCTCAAAGACGATGAACGGTGGAGGCCCAGCTCTCTGAAGCTCTTCGAGGGAGCGCTCTCGGTTCTCTCCCCTGCTCAGCGGGTCGGGCTGCTGAGGGTCATGCCGGATCGCTATCCATGGACCCAGCTGGTGCAGGGAATCGTGGAGGAGGCCCCCGAGGTCTACGAGGCTCTTCTCGATCAGAAGCGCTTGGAAAGCTTGCACCTTAGGCCTCTCGGCGGCCTGCCGAAGCAGACTTGGCTGGCTCTAGCGGAGCAAGCCCTAAGCAAGGGGTTCTCTCCAGAGGAAGTAGCCCGGGCGACGATTCATTCAGGCCCTCATGCGTTCTATGGCTACGGCCAGGAATACTGGGCCCGCTGGACCAAAGCCTTCGAAGAGCAGGAAAAGGCGGCCACCAACCCGCAAGTCCAAGCCGCAGCCAGAGCCGGCAAGGAGATGGCCGAACGGCGGATCAAAAAGGCTGAGAAAGCAGAACGAGCCGCCGCCCTAGGCCGAGACTAAGCGCTGCGCGGTTCTACCCCCCACCCACCGGCAACCTCCGAATCAC
>JAXHTF010000146.1 GCA_034211275.1 Acidobacteriota bacterium | reverse complement strand
GGCCTCGTCAGCCTCGGGGGCTGCAGCCTGCTCGGGCGCTGCCTCTGCCTCTGCCGCCGGAGGGGCCTCCGCCGAGCGTCGGGGGTCCTGCTCCGCCGGCAGCGCGTCGAGGCGTTCCTCGGCTCGCTGGCGGACCGCTTTGACCGCGCCGTGCTCCGCCACCTCCGCCAGCTGCGCCGGAGCATCGAGGCGCTCCAGCGCCGCCACGGCGACCTCGCCGTGCTCGTGCTCCTTGGCAACGGCCAGGAGGTGCTCACCGTCGCCGAGGCGGGCTACCGCCGCCTGGGCCACTTCCGAATCCTGGGTGTGCCGGATCACCTCCAGCAGCGCCGCACCGTCGTCCAGGCGGCCCACCGCCTCGTTGCGGATCGCCGGAAGTGCCTCGCTGAGGGCCACCTTGGCCAGGCCTTCCGCGGAGCGGATCTCGCCCAAAGCCTCCCGGGCCTTGGCCTCGTCGGCATCGGCGGCGGCTTCCGCCAGCAGGTGGGTCGCCCGTTCCTCGGCCAGCCGCCGCAGGCTGTCGTCGCTCTGGGCCTCCGCCACCTGACGCAGCAGCTCCGGTTCCTCGAGCTTCTTGATCGCCAGCTGACGGACTTTGGGTTCGTCGTCGGTGCTCGCGATTTCCGACAGCGTTTCCTTCGACTGTGGGCTCAGCTGGCGAACGGCGTCGGCGCGCACGTCGGCGTCGCTGTGTTTCCAGTCCGGGCGAAGTCGGTCGAAAAGGCTCATGGCAACGTCTCCAGGCTTCTGCTTAGGTTGCGGGATCGTCTTCGGGCAACCGGGGTGGGGAGCGGCGTCGAAGGACACCGAACCCGGCTTCGAGGGCGCAGCTTATCGCACCGTGGAGGATACCTGGTTCATCGCCGGTCAATCCAGCCTGAAGCGCGATTCCGGCGCTGCCAATGTGTTTCCACCCTGCGGTTCGCCGCTTTGACCTGTCTGTAGAGGGTCTAACACGGGGGAGCCCCCGCAGGATTCCCGCTCCTTCCGGATCTTCTCGACTTTCACCCCCTGGGGTCTGGAGGGCCTCCTCCGAGGCATGGCGGGCTGCTATCCTTGGCTGTCGCCGATCCCGAGATTCCCCCAACGCCATGCGCCCATTCCTCCTCGCCGCCGCCGTCCTCGTCGCCCTCGCCGCGGCCTTCGCCCTCGGCCGGTGGAGCCACGACCTGCCGTCGTCGGCGCCAGAGGACTCCGGAACCGGGCCAGAAACGTCGGCTGGGGCCCCCGCGGGGGCGGCCCCCGGCCCTTCCTCCGGCGAGCTGCCCTCCGGCGAGTTGCCGGATGCTACCGCCGGCGCCGCGGTCTCGCGATCGCAAGTGACCACGGGGGAGCAGCCGCTGCGGGGCAAGTGGCGGCGGGCGCGTAGCGAGCCCGGAGAGACCGAGGGCGGTGCCGCAGCCGGTGCGGAGCCCAGCGCTGAAGCCGCCGCCGAGCTCACCGCCGTGCCCTATCTCCAGGGCTATCGCCCCGCCGCCGGCGCCACCGGGGTGACGGTCAACGCGCCGCCGGCGGAGCCGGGCCTCAACCTCGTGCTCTCCGCCCACGGCGCCGAGGCCCTGCTGATGACCCTCGACGGTACGGTGGTGCACCGCTGGCGTGCGGCCTTGCGCCGAGTGTGGCCGGACCTGCCGGACAATGCCAACCTGCGCAAGCTCGACTATTGGCGCCGCGCCCGCCCCCAGCCCGACGGCTCGCTGCTGGCGATCTTCGAGATCCACGGCCTGGTCAAGCTGGATCGCGACTCCCAGCTCCTCTGGGCCTATCGCAGCGACGTTCACCACGACCTCTTCGTCGCCCCCGACGAGAGCATCTGGGTGCTCGACCGCCGCGGCAAGGTGGATCCCCGGCTGCACCGCACCGAGCCGGTGCTGGAAGATCTGATCACCGTCCTGGAACCCGAAGGCAGCGTTCGCCGGCAGATCTCCATCCTCGACGCCTTCCTGCGCTCCCCCTTCGCTCCCATGGTGTGGAATCGCCCGGTGGCCGCCGGCGACATTTTCCACACCAACACCCTCCAGCGGCTGGACGGCAGCCTGGAGCACCTGCACCCAGCCTTCCGGGAAGGCAATCTGCTGATCTCGGTGCTCCAGCTGAGCACCGTGGCGATCCTCGATCCGCGCACCGAGGAAATCGTCTGGACCCTCAGCGGCCTGTTCCGCAAGCAACACCAGCCCATCCTCCTCCCTGGGCCCTCTGATCTTTCTGGGCCCCGGGGATCCTCCGGCGCCAGCCTGCTGGTCTTCGACAACCGCGGCCCCGGCGGTGAGCGTTCCCGGGTGCTGGAGATCGATGCCATCACTCAAGAGGTTCTGTGGAGCTACGGCGGCACCGACGACTCCTTCTTCTCCCGCACCCTCGGCACCTGCCAGCGCCTCCCCGGCGGCAACACCCTCATCGTCGAGTCGGAGAACGGCCGCGCCCTGGAAGTCACCCCCGACGGCACCATCGTGTGGGAATACCGCAACCCCCACCGCGCCGGCACCAACGACGAATTCGTCGCTGCCCTGATGGACGTGGTGCGGCTGCCGGTGGGGTTTGGGGGCTGGGGGGAGTGAGCTGAGCTGAGCCGAGAAGGAACTCAGTACGAGCTACGAAAGATCCTCCGCACCCGCGGGGAGATGCGGGTGAGGAGCTCGTAGGGGATGGTGCCGGCGTCGTGGGCGAGGGTGAGGAGATTGGGCTCGTGGTCTTCGGGGCCGAAGACGATGACCTCGTCGCCGGGTTGGACGCGGTCGCCGAGGGCGGTGACGTCGAGCATGGTGACGTCCATGCACACCCGGCCCACCACCGGGCAGCGCTCGCCGTGGAGGCTCATCCAGCCGCGGTTGGAGAGGGCCCAGGGGTAGCCGTCGCTGTAGCCCAGGGCGACCACGGCAATGCGGCGGGGTTCCTGGTCGGTGGCCCAGGTGCGGCCGTAGCCGACGGCGTGGCCCGGGGGAAGCTCTTTGACCGAGACCACCTGGGTGATCAGGCGTAGCGCCGGCTCCTGCTCCAGCGCCAGCCGTTCGTCCACTTCGCTGTAGCCGAAGAGGGCGAGGCCGGTGCGCACCATGGAGTAGTGGGCTTCGGGGAAGCGGGCGATGGTGGCGCTGTTGGCTGCGTGCTCCCAGCGCACCGTCAGGCCGGCGTCTCGAAGGGCCTGGCGGGCCTGGTTGAAGCGGGCGATCTGCTGGCGGGTGAAGTCGTCCGCGGAGGGATCGTCGGCGGCGGCGAAGTGGGTCATGAGCCCTTCCAGCAGCAACCACTCGGAGTCGGCGATGCGCCGTGCCAGGCTCGCCGTCTCGGTGACGAAGGCGCCGGCGCGGCCCATGCCGGTGTCGATCTTGAGGTGCACCCGCACCGCCCGCCGCTGGCGTTCCGCCTCCGCTTCCAACCAATCGATCTGGGCGCCGTCCACCACCTGGGCGGTGAGGCCGTGGCGGACGAATTTGTCCACCTCGCTGTGAAGCAGGTTCTGCACCAGGATGGGGGTGGTGATGCCGCGGTCCCGGAGGGTGACTCCCTCGTCGGGGTAGGCGACGGCGAAGTAGGCGATGCCGGCCTGTTCCAGGGCTCGGGCCACCCGCACCGCATCGAGACCGTAGCCGAAGCTCTTGACCATTGCCATGACCCCCCGCTGGCGGCCCACGGCGCGGTGGATGCGCCGGTAGTTGCCCAGGACGCGGTCGAGGTCGACGTAGAGCCGGGCCGGCGCCACGGAGTCGAAGAGCATGGCGGCGAGGCGCTCGAGGCGTTCCGGCCGGCTGGCTTTGAGCAGGACCCGGTCGCCGGGGCGGCAGATCTCGTCGAGGATCATGGCCGCTTCGGGGATGTCGGCGGCGGTTTCCACGCGCTCTTCCGGCAGGCCGGCGGCGCGGGCGGCGGCGGCGATCTCGGCACCGCCGTCCCCCACAACTACTAGCCGATCCACATCCATCTGGGCGACCCGTCGCCCCACTCGCTCGTGGGCTGCAGCGCGGGCGGCGCCGAGCTGGGCGAGACCTCCCAGCACCGCTACCGCGGCGCCGCTGGAGCGCTCTCGGCGCAGTACCTCGAGGGCTGCTTCGACGCTCACCGGGTCGGCGGTGTAGGCGTCGTTGATCAGGGTCAGGCCCCGGGGAGTGGTGCTGATTTCCAGCCGCATGGGGGCCGGGCGCCATTGGCGCAGGCCGCGGGCGACGCTTTCCTCGGATGCGCCCAGGAGGAGGGCCGCCGCCGCCGCCAGGGCTGCATCCTGCAGCAACGGCGCCCCCGGCACCGCCGGCTCTAGGGGGACTCGCTGGCGGCCGTGGCGCAGGACCGGCGTGCCGTGGTCCTCCTGCAGCTCGAAGTCTCCGCGGCGGCGTTGCAGTGAAGCCACGGTGAGCATTGGTGCGCCGACCTTCTCCAGCGCCTCGCGGCCCAGCTCCTCCCCGGAGGGGACCAGTACCCAGCCGTCGTCGGGCAGGGCGACGAAGAGCCGGGCCTTCTCCCGGGCGGTGACCTCGCGGCTGCCCAGGCCTTCCAGGTGGGCGTCGCCGATGGCGGTGAGGATGCCGTAGTCGGGGCGCACCATGGCCTGCAGCCGGACCATCTCGCCGGGCAGGCTGATGCCGCATTCGATGATCGCCACTTCCGCTGCCAGATCCATCCCCAGCAGGCTCAGGGCCACGCCCACCTGGGAGTTGTAGGACTGGGGGCTGGCGGTGACCCGCAAGTCCCCGGCGAGGGCCTCGTGGAGCATGTCCTTGACGGTGGTCTTGCCGGTACTGCCGGTGATGGCGACGAGGCGGCCGGTGAAGCGCCGCCGGGCCTCCGCAGCCAGTGTTTGCAGAGCCCGGAGCGGATGCTCGACGACGATCACCGCCTGCCCCGGCTGCAGCGAGGACATCGCCAGCGCCTCACCGTGGGGCGGCGACACCACCGCCGCCGCCGCGCCGTCGGCGAGAGCCTGGGCGGCGAAGCGGCCGCCGTCGAAGTGGGGGCCGGCGAGGCCCCAGAAGACGTCCTCCGGGCGGACGCCGGCGCGGGAGTCGGTGAGCACCCGCTGCACGGGGCTCCGGGCGGCGGAGTCGTCCCCGGCGTGCCATCGGCCGCCGATGAGGCGGCACAGCTCTTCGAGTTGCAAGGGCCACATGGTGCGATGAGGGAGAGCGTGGCAGAGGAAGGGCCGCGGGGGGGCCGGCGGCTCAGCCTTCGGCCTGCTCCTCCCAAAGCTTGGCGAGCTCGATGATCACCTCCACCGCTTTGTGCATTTCCCACACCGAGGCCCATTCGAGACGCGAGTGGATGCCGTGCTGGCCGGCGAAGATGTTGGGGGTGGGGAGGCCCATGAAGCTCAGCCGCGAGCCGTCGGTGCCGCCGCGGATGGGCGGTGACTGCGGCTCGAGGCCGGTGCGGCGCAGGGCTTCCCGGGCGAGCTCTACCACCTGGGGGTTCTGGTCGAGGACCTCGCGCATGTTGCGGTAGCTCTCCTGCACCTCCGCATCCACCGCGGCGCCGGGCCAATCCTGCACCGTCTCCTCCGCCAGCTCCTGGAGCCAGCGCTCTTTCTCCGCCAGCTTGGCGGTGTCGAAGTCGCGAATCAACAGGCGTACCACGGTGCGGTCCACCGACGCCTCGACGACGTTGGGGTGGACGTAGCCTTCGTGGCCTTCGGTGGTCTCTGGCGAGAGCTGGTCCTTGGGCAGCCGGTGGATGAAATCAGCGGCGACCTTGATGGAGTTGACCATGGACCCCTTGGCGTAGCCGGGGTGGGTGTTGAAGCCGCGGAAGGTCAGGCTCAGGGAGTCGGCGGAGAAGGACTCGAACTCCAGCCTGCCGGCGGCTCCGCCGTCGAGGGTGTAGGCGCAATGGGCGGCGAAGCGCCCGACGTCGAAGAAGTCGGCACCGCGGCCGATCTCTTCGTCGGGGGTGAAGGCGACGCGGATCTCGCCGTGGGGGATCTCGGGATGAGCGATGAGATATTCCGCAGCCCCGACGATTTCCGCCACCCCGGCCTTGTCATCGGCCCCCAGCAGGGTCTTGCCGGAGGCGGTGATGAGGCTGCGGCCGATTTCCTTCTCCAGCGCCGGGTCGTCGGCCTTGCGCAGCACCACCGAAGGGTCGTCCGGCAGCACCAGGTCCTGTCCCTGGTAGTCCCGATGCAGAATCGGTTTGACGTCCTCGCCGCTGGATTCCGGGGAGGTGTCGACGTGGGCGACAAAGCCGACGGTGGGCACGTGGCGCTTGTCGGTGGTGGCGGGGATGGTGGCCATGACGTAGCCGTGCTCGTCCATGGAGACGTCCTCCAGGCCGAGGATCTCGAGCTCCCCTTTGAGCTGGGTGAGCAGCTCCAGCTGCCCCGGTGTGCTGGGGAAGCGCCCGGCGTTCTCCCGGCTCTGGGTGTTGACGGTGACATAGTTCATGAAGCGCTCGACGACACTGGTCGGGTACTTTGGGCTGATGGGGTCTTTGGGCTCGGGCATGGTCAGGGTGTGCCTCCGGGTCGGGGTCCAGAATCGGGATTGAGAAAGGGGAGCCGGGCTCGAGGCCCTCGTCCCTCTGTGCTCCCGCCTCGTCGCTCCCGGTCGGGGAGCGCGGTTCCCACCTATTGTTCCATTGTTTGGCCCTCTCGGAGCGGCGGTCGGCAACTCTGCGGGCCGCTTACGCCTCTGGACAACTCAGCCCCGACTCACTATCCTCCTAGAGCGATTTGATTATTTTTTACTCTGTAGTTCATCGGGATGACCACCAAGAGCGGAGACTGAAACTTGGCTGCGCCTGCTAAGACCGTGGCACAGGTCTTCCAGGAAGGCATCATCGCCTGCCGGGAAGAGCGCTGGCGCGAGGGCTACACCTTGCTGAATCGGGTGGCCCAGGGAGTAGCGGAAGGGCAGAAGCTGCCATCAGTGTTTTACTCCTACCTGGGCTTGTGCATGGCCCTGTGCGATGGCCGCAAGGACGAGGCCTTGAAGCTCTGCCGCTATGCGGTTCGCCAAGAACCCCGGCAGCCGGAAAACCAGCTCAACCTCGCCGTCGCCTACCGCATGCTGCTGCGGCGCCGGGAGTGCTTGAAGGCTCTCCAGCGGGGTCTGCGACTGAGCCCCAACCATCCTCGGCTCCTCGCCCTGGAGCGGGAGCTGGGGATTCGCCGCAAACCCGTGCTGCCGTTTCTCCAGCGCACCAACCCGCTGAACAAATACCTGGGGATCGCCCGCGCCCGCTACCAAGAGTGGCGGTCCAAGCGCCGGCAGACGCGCCTGGAGGAAGAGGCTCTGGCGATGCTCGACAAGACCACCTGGAAACCCTGAGCGGGTTATCGCTCTAGCTTTTATTTTACTAGGTTCGTCAGAGAGTTAGAGGCGGGGTGGTTCTCATCCACCCTGCAAGGCGCTGATGATCACGATCAGCAACGCGCCACCCCAGACCAGCAGCGACAGTCCCCCGCAGCCGAGCCCGATGGTGGCGTGGGCCTTGCCGTGCACCTGGGGGTTTTTCTTGACCCGATCCAATCCCTTCCAGCCGAGGATCACCGCCGGGATGGCGAGGAACAAGCCGAGGAACGGAAAGATGGAAAAGAGTCCTAGATAGTAAGAGACGAGAGCTGGAGGATTGGCCGTAGGGATCAACCGACTCCCGCTCTCGCCGTCCGCCGGTGGAGGAGCGCTGCCGGCAGGTGCACCCTCCAGCGGTGCGCTGCACAGGGAACAGAAATTGGCTTCCGCGGAATTCTCCGCGCCGCAGCGGGGGCAGATGCTCATCGGTGATTCTCCGTTCAGGGAGTATGCTCCGGGCCCTGCTCATCCCGCAAGGCTTCCTCGTGCCGCTCGGTCTCTTCTGGTGGCTGTTCACTCTTCTCTGGCTCGAAGCGTTCCCGGAGCTCTCGATAGGTCGATCGCGGGTCTTCCTGGTCGCCCACGGTGATCGTGCCGGTGCCGGCCTCCCAGTCGACGGAAGAGTAGGGATCTTCTTCCGTTTCCTTGGTCCTCCAAGTGCGCTGTAACTCGTCGTAGAGGAATCGGATCAGCTGCCAGTCGAATCCAGTGTTCTGTGAGGTGCTCTGGCCGACGTTGTGAAGAAAGCGAATCTCCTCGACAGTAGAAGCTGGGAGCGTGGAGCCAACGGCCTCTTCGGCGAGAGCCGCTTGGAAAAGATCTTGCCAACTCGTCTCGTTCGGATCCGGAGCAGTCCTGAAGGCTTCACGATGCTCGATCTGGAATCCATCGCTGGTTTCTAGCGAGATGCGAATTTCCGGCTGTGAGTCTCGGAGATCTTGAACCAATCCGCGGACACCCTCGGTTTCATAGCGGGAGCTTTCCTCGCCAGTGGACACGGCGAGTCGAGCGGACCAGCCGGATTCGAGGTCTTCCAGGCTGCCGACAAACGCCCCTTCCTCGGCGATGTGCTCGAAAGTCCAGAGGGCGCGGTTCTGCTCGGGGGTGAGCAGTTTCCACACCAAAAGATCGCCCGCCTCGTCGTGGGAAGATTCCTCGATGGCTTCCGCCAGGACGTTCTCCGAGTCGCCGCGCCAGACCAGATGCCGACGGACCTCCGAGGAGTCCGCAAGACTTGGGCTCCATGGGATCAGGGTGAGGAGAGTGAGGAAAATGAGGGTTGATCCACTAGCTCGAACCAGCTTTGGATGTCGCTCAGGCTTCTTCATGGGCAGCCATCGATATCCGCAAAGTGTCCTAGACATAGATCTCGACACCGCGTCTTGGCGTTGAAAGCTCCTCGTTCACATACCGCTTGGCCGGCGCCGCTGAGCGTACTGCATTGACAATCGACCGCCTCGGCCTCCTGGCCATCACAGCAATTCCGACAGCCATTGCAGGTCTTCCCACGCTGTTGGCATCCCTGGCCACCATTGTCGTCGGCAATGGTGGCAGGGTAGTGCGGGTTGACGGCGAAACTGCAGTCCTCCGGATCTGCAAAGTCGTGGGAGTAGTGATGTGAATCGCCGAGGCAGTGGTTGGGGTTCTCCGTCGCCTGCGCCACCGTGCCAAAGCAGAGTAGGGCTAGTAGGAAGGGGAGGGTGGAAATTGCAGTGATTCTTCTCATTAGAAGATGATATTTATCCGTGGCCCTGGGAGCAAACGTACCGAATGCCGTTTGCGGCCCATGTTCCTCCGGGATAGCATGCTGGAGCTAGTCGCTACGGGTCTGGAGCCGGGTTGGGCTTCGAGACGGTGGTGCCACCGGGACGACACGATAAGAGGACACCATGTTCGACGGATTGCAGAGCAAGCTTACCGACGTTTTCCACAATCTGCGTGGCGAAGGCCGGGTGACCGAGGAGACGCTCAACGCGGCGCTGCGGCAGATCCGTCTCGCCCTGTTGGAGGCGGATGTCCACATTCGGGTGGTGCGGCCGTTCATCGACCGGGTGCGGGAGCGCTCCCTCGGCGCCGATGTCCTGGGGAGCCTGACCGCAGCGCAGCAGGTGGTCAAGATCGTGCGCGACGAGCTCACCGGGCTGCTCGGCGAGGAGAGCCAGGAGCTGGTGCCCTCGAAGCAGCCGACGGTGGTCTTGATGTGCGGTCTGCAAGGTTCCGGTAAGACCACCACCAGCGGCAAGCTGGCGCTGCGGCTGAAGGGCCAGAACCGCCACCCGCTCTTGGTGGCCGGAGACTTGCAGCGTGCCGCCGCGGTGGAGCAGCTGATTCAAGTGGGCTCCCAGGTCGACGTGCCGGTGGTGGCGCCGGAGGATGGGGAGAAGGTCCAGGCGCTGGCCAAGCGCGCCCTCAAGGTGGCCAAGGATCGAGGTCACGACCTGCTGATCTTCGACACCGCCGGCCGCCTGCACGTCGACGACGAGCTGATGAGGGAGCTCGAGGGGTTGGTGAAGATCCTCGACCCGCAGGAGCTCTTCTTCGTCGCCGACTCCATGACCGGTCAGGACGCCGTGCGCAGTGCCGAGAGCTTCCAGCAGAGCCTCGACCTCACCGGCGTCATCCTTACCAAGATGGACGGCGACTCCCGCGGCGGCGCGGCGCTGTCCATCCGCACCGTCACCCGTCTGCCCATCCGCTTCGTCGGCGTCGGCGAGAAGCTGGAGGAGCTCGAGCTCTTCCACCCGCAGCGCTTGGCCGGCCGCATGATCGGCATGGGCGACGTCATGAGCCTGATCGAGAAGGCCGAGCGGGGCATCGACAAGGACGAGGCGGAGCGCCTGGCGCAAAAATTGGTGCGGCAGGAGTTCACCCTCGAAGATCTCCGCGACCAGCTCCGCGCCATGCGCCGCATGGGGCCGCTCAAAGACATGCTCAAGCTGCTGCCCAAGGCCGGCATGTTCAAGGGGCTGGACGCCAGCCAGGTGGACGACGGCCAGTTCCGCCGCATCGAGGCGATCATCAACTCCATGACCCCGGACGAGCGCCGGCGGCCGCAGATCATCAACCCCAGCCGCAAGAAGCGCGTCGCCCGGGGCTCCGGCACCTCGGTGGTGGAGATCAACCGCCTGCTCAAGCAATACAAGATGATGCGCAAGATGATGAAGGGCTCGAAGGGCAAGATGATGCGCAAGATGCTCGGCGGCGGTATGGGCGGCGATCTGGACAAGATGATGGGCGGACTGGGGAAGGGTCTGGGGAAAGGCATGGGCAAGGCCCTGGGGAAGAAAAAGGGCAAGGGCCTGCCGGACGACCTCTTCGGCCCCGGCGGTCCCCTCGGCGGCGGCGGCGGCAACAATCCCTTCGGCTGATCCGAGAGGTTCATCTTCCAGCAAAAAAGCCCGGCAGAGCGCCGGGCTTTTTTTGTTGCGGGAATGTTGGCGGGAAGAGTCTACTGGCTCAGGCTCGAGTAGACGATGGCGGTGAAATTGTCCGGGTTGAGGAAGCCACCGCCCCATTGCTCGTCGAAATCGGCGGTGGGCTTGGCGGCCTGCACCTCTTCCAGACTCTTGCCCTCCGCCACCAGGGGCGCGACCTTGGCGCGGATCCCTTCGAGCATGGAGC
Source organism: Acidobacteriota bacterium (assembly GCA_034211275.1). NCBI lineage: Bacteria > Pseudomonadati > Acidobacteriota > Acidobacteriota bacterium. Next base: position 6,322 of record JAXHTF010000146.1, on the reverse strand, counting down.
GGAAGCTCTCGAGGTCGGCGCGGGTACCCAGCGGCCCGTGGCCGGGGATGATCTTGGTGTCCTCGTCGGCGATCTCGAGGATTTGGCCGGCGGCGGCGATCATGCCGTCGACGGAGCCGCCGGAGGAGACGTCGATGAAGGGGTAGAGGCCGTTGAAGAAGAGGTCGCCGGTGTGGATCACATTGGCGCCGCGGAAGTGCACCACGGCGTCACCGTCGGTGTGCGCCGGCGGTACGTGGAAGGCGTGGATCTCCTGGCCGTTGAGGTGGAAGGTGACGGCGTCGGTGAAGGTGATCACCGGCAGCGCCACCTCCGGGGCCGGGGGCACCTCCATGTTGAAGGCTTCGATGATCTGACCTGCCGCCATGCGAGTGCGCACGCCCTCGTGGGCGACGATGAGGGTGCCGGTCTTGCCCAGATTCTCGTTGCCGCCGGTGTGGTCACCGTGCCAATGGGTGTTGAGCAGGAAGCGGATGGGGTCTTCGTCGATCTTGGCCACAGCGGCGCGGATCTTGTCGGTGAGAGGGGCGTATTGATCGTCGATGAGGAAGACGCCGTCCTCGCCGGTGGAGACGCCGATATTGCCACCGGCACCGACCAGCATGGCGATGCCCGGGGCGATGGAGACGGTTTCGATCTCCACCCCTTCGAGATTCGGCTGCGCCAGGGCGGCGGGAGCGAGGAGTAGCACGGCGACGAGGGCTGGGAGTAGGGCACGGGAAGTCCGCGACGAGATTTGCAGCATGGAGGCCTCTTTTCTAACTCTGGTCATTCTGACCTTGGGCGAGTCGATGGATCATTGAGTAGAGATCGCACCGAGCCGGCACAGGGCTCGGGGAGCTGAATTGAATTCTGGCGATCCTGCGGCACTTTAGCATCGGCGTCAGGAGCTGTCCTCGACGAGTCCAGGTGCCCGCGGTATCCTCGACGAGGCAACACCGAATCCCCCGCGAGTCCCCATCCTTCATCGGTCGATATTCACAGGTAGGTTCTATGCAGAGTTTCCAGACATCCTTCGCCTTCCTTCAGATCCTCCCCGAGAACGCCGCCAAGGAACTGCCGGATTGGGGCAACGTTCCCGAAGCCGCCGGCGAATGGATCGCCGGTTTCGGGATCGAAGCCGAGACCGCCGAGGTGCTCGGGCGGTTGACCGTGCTCGCGGGGATCCTGGTGGTGGCGGTCCTCGCCTTCTTCCTCGCCCGGGCTTTGATGCGCCGCGGTCTCATGAGCCTGGTGCGCCGCACCCGCACGAGCTGGGACGACGCGCTGGCGGAGAAGCGGGTCTTCGATCATCTGGCCCAGCTGTCGCCGGCACTGGTCTTCTACTTCGGTGCGCTGGTGCTCTTCCCGCAGCAGGGGACGCTCTTCGGATTGATGCAGCGCCTGGCCTTGGGCTACATGGTGGTGGTGGGCGGGCTGGCCATCAACGCCTTCCTGTCGGCGGTGGTGGTGATCTACGAGACCAGCTTCCAGGGCGCCCGGGAGCGGCCCATTCTGAGCTACGTGCAGGTGGCGAAGATCGTGCTCTGGGTGCTGGTGGGAGTGTTGCTGGTGGCGGCCTTGATGGAACGCTCCCCCTGGGCTCTGCTGGGCGGCCTGGGCGCGCTGACGGCGGTGCTCCTCTTGGTCTTCAAGGACGCCATCCTGGGGCTGGTGGCGAGCATCCAGCTTTCCGGCAACGACATGGTGCGGGTGGGGGATTGGATCTCCATGCCCGAATTCGACGCCGACGGCGACGTCATGGAGATCTCCCTGACCACCGTCAAGGTGCGCAATTGGGACAAGACCATCTCCACCATCCCCACCTACGAGCTGATCTCCAGCACGATGAAGAATTGGCGCGGCATGACCGAATCCGGCGGCCGGCGCATCAAGCGTTCGTTGTTGATCGATTTGACCAGCATTCGCTTCCTCGACTCGGAGCTGCTGGAGAAGCTGCGCCGGATCCAGATTCTGCGGCCCTACCTGGACGAACGGCTGGCGCAGGTGGAGAGCTGGAACCAGGAGCACGACATCGAGGAGTCCGGCAGCCCGGTCAACGGCCGCCGCCTGACCAATATCGGCACCTTCCGGGCCTACATCGAGGCGTATCTGCGGGGGATTCCCGAGCTCCACGACGACATGACCTTCTTGGTCCGTCAGCTGGCGCCGACGGAGAAGGGCCTGCCGATGGAGGTCTACGTCTTCAGCCGGGAGCAGCGGTGGGCCTATTACGAAGCCCTACAGGGAGACATCTTCGACCACCTGCTGGCCTCGGCGGCGGAGTTCGACCTGCGGCTGGTGCAGATTCCCACCGGCAACGACCTGCGGGCGCTGGCTCGGGAAGTGAGCCTGCGAGGTGAGCTGCCCCATCTGGAATCCCCCGACGAGGCTTCGGAAGCTCCGTCAGGCTCGTAGATTCGGGCAAGCTAAACCTCGGCGATCCGGGCCCCGACTGTCCCTTTTTTCTCTCTGCCGCGCACGTACCTGGCGAGAGGATTCGAATCTCCTGAACCGAATCTGTTGGACAGGGCGCGGCGGGCTGGTTGAACGGGCCGCCCGGCCGCGCCCTGGTCATTGATTTTCCTGCGAGAGGGCCCCTGACGTGACACAGACTCCCCCGACCACAGAGCACAGTGCCCGAGCTTCTAGAATCCACGACCTGGTGGGCGTCGGTTTTGGACCGGCGAATATGGCCCTGGGGGCATTGCTGGAGGAGGCGGAAGAGGCCGAGGGGCTGCGCTACGAGTTTCTCGAGGCCCGCGAGGCTCCCTGCTGGCATCCGGGCATGCTGCTTCAGGGCTCGATGTTGCAGGTCACCGTCCTCAAGGACCTGGTGACCATTCGGGATCCCCGCAGCCGGTTCACCTTCCTCAACTATCTCAAAGATCAAGATCGGCTCTTCGAGTTCCTCAATCTGCGGGACCTCTTCCCCTGCCGGGCCGAGTTCAACCATTACCTGACCTGGGTCGCGGACCAGCTGAGTCATCGGGTGCGCTTCGGGCGCGAGGTGATGGGCATCAATCCGGTGCCCGGGCGAGACGGTGGCTGCGAGCTGCTGGAAGTGCGGTCGCGCCGCCGCGGCGCCGCCGCGGACGAGCCAGAGGAACGGCTGCTGGCCCGCAACGTGGTGGTCGCCACCGGTGGTACGCCGTGGGCTCCCGACGGCATCGAGGTGAGCAACGAAGGCCCGGTGATCCACTCGCACCAATTCCTCAGCCGCATCCACGATCAATACCCGGACCGCGATGCGCCCTACCGCTTCGTGGTGGTGGGCGGCGGTCAGAGCGGTGCCGAGCTCTTCCTCTACCTGATGGAGCATTTCCCCAACGCCCGGGTCACGGCGGCGCTGCGCCGCTTCGCCTACAAGCCGGTGGACGAGAGCGACTTCACCAACACCATCTTCTTCCCGGAGATGGTGGATTTCGTCTACGACCTGCCGCCGGAGCGCCGGAAGGAAGTGATCGACAGCTTCCGGGATGTCAACTACGCGGTGGTGGACCATCCGTTGATCCGGCGCATCTACCGAGCCATCTACGACGAGAAGGTGGTGGGGAAGGAGCGGGCGAAGATCCATCCCTTCTTGGGATTGCAGGCGATCCGTCAGCACGGGGACGGAGTGGTGGCGGAGTTCGAGGAGCTGCTGAAAGGTGGTTCGGTGGAGATGGAGGCAGACGGCTTGATCCTCGCCACCGGCTACCGCTGGAGCACTCGCCACCGGCTGTTGGAGGGACTGGCTCCCCACCTGCAGCAGGAAGCCGACGGCGAGTACGTGGTGGAGCGGGATTACAGCATCGCGCCCCGGGACGGTTTCGAGCCGCGGGTCTACCTCCAGGGCTACTGCGAGCGCACCCACGGCATCGGCGAGACGGTGCTTTCGCTGCTCCCCATGCGCGCCGAGGACATTTGGAAGTCGATCCTGCGCCGCCGGGTGGAAGGCCGCGGCGAGCCCGCCCTGGCCGGCGCCCCGGCCTGAGGGCGCCCCGGCGGCTCCGCGCGTCCCCGAGGCCCATACTCTTGAGGCCCATACTCTTGAGGCCCGTACTCCTGAGGCCCTAAGACCCCATGACCCAGTGACTTCGTCCGCACGTCATTTTCACCTGCCAGGAGGCCCTTCGTGCTGATCCGCAAGATCGATCCCGAGACCTTCGTTCACGCCTACAACGTCGACCTCCAGATGCTCTATCCGTGGGACGGCGTGGTCGAGCCGCCCTTCGGTGCGGCGTGGGCGACGCTGGCTCCCGGCGAGTCCACCAAGCCCCACGCCCATCAGGAGTGCGAGACCTTCTTCGTCTTCCAGGGACGGGGCGAGATGGCCATCGGCAACGAGCGGCAGGAGATCGGCCCCGGCGACGTCACCTTCCACCGGCCCTTCGACAATCACGTCCTGACCAACCTTTCGAAGGACGAGAATCTCGTCTTCCTCACCGTCTATTGGGAGGATCGGGGGCAGTGGGAGGCCGGTGGCGAGAAGCCGGCCTCCGAGTCCGGAGAGGCGGCGACGGAAGCCGCGCCCCAGCAGCGAGTGATGGTCACTGCAGCGCCGCCCACCCCCAACGGCGACCTGCACCTGGGGCACCTGGCCGGCCCCTACCTGAGCGGCGACTTCCACACCCGTTACCTGCGCCTCACCGGAGTCGACGCCTACTTCGCCTGCGGCACCGACGACAATTGCATCTACGTCAAGACCCAGGGCGAGGGCATGGGGTTGAGTCCGGGAGAAGCGGCGGATCACTTCAGCGACCTGATCACCGAAACCCTCGAAGCCGCCGGCATCGATCTGGCGGTCTTCCCGCGTCCCAACGCCTCCGGCTACCACCGCAGCCTGGTGCAGGACTTCCTCCGCCGTCTCTACGACGCCGGCGCCCTGGAGGAGCGGGAGGCCGATGCTCCCTACTGCGAGACCTGCGAGAGCTACCTCTTCGAGTCCCACATCGCCGGCGACTGCCCGCATTGCGGCATCCGCATGGTGGGCAATACCTGTGAGCCCTGCGGGCGGGTCAACGATTGCATCGACCTGGTGAACCCCCAATGCACCGTCTGCGACGCTGTCCCCTCCCGGCGGCCCTACCGACGGTTGATCTTTCCCCTCAGCCAGCATCGGGAGATGCTGCAGGAGTACTACCGCCAGGTAGAGATGACCTCGCGGCTGCGGGCCTTCGTGGAAGGGGTGTTGGCGGACGGGCTGCCGGATGTCGCGGTGACCCATCCGGCGGATTGGGGCATCGAGGTGCCGTTGGAGGGCTACGAGGATCAGCGCATCTACGTTTGGCTGGAGATGGCTCCCCGCTACTTCGCCTACGCCCGGCATCTGGAGGACGTGCGCGGCGCCGAAGGGCTGGAGGCGGGGGACGCCGCCGGCTGGGAGCGTTGGTGGAAGGCGCCGGAGGCGTCGGTGGTGCAATTCTTCGGTTTCGACAACAGCTTCTACTACGGCATGTTTCTGCCCGCTCTCTTCCATGCCTTCGATCCCGACCTGAACCTGCCCCGGGGGCTGATCACCAACGAGTTCTACCGTCTCGACGGGCTCAAATTCTCCACCACCCGCGATCACCGCATTCTGGGCCGGGACCTGCTGAGCCAGGCGCCGCAGGACGCGGTGCGCTTCTTCCTCGCCCACACCTGTCCTGAGCTGGAGGAGACCAACTTCACCCGCGAGCACTTTCACGCCGTCGCTAGCAGCGAGCTGCGGGACGGTTGGTTGGCGTGGCTCCAGGATCTGGGAGAGCGCTTAGCGGGGGATCAGGAAGGCCCGAATCAGGAGAGCAAAGTCCCTGCCACCGGCGACTGGACCGGCGAGCACCGGCGGTTCCTTCAGCGCCTCCAGGGGCTGGTGGAGGCTGCCGGGGAAGGCTATTCGGTGCCCGGGTTCTCGCCCCAGCGGGTCACCCGGGTGCTCACCGAGGTGGTGCGCGAGGCGCGCCGCTTCGCCGCCGGTCAGGACCACTGGCGCGGCGTTCCCACCCGCACCGAAGAGCTGCGCACTGGCCTGGCGCTGGAGTTGCTGGCGGCGAAGGTGCTGGGCCTGCTGGCGGCCCCGATCATGCCCGACTTCGCCGAGCACCTCTGGCGGGCTCTGGGCTACGACGCCGGCCCCGGTGACGGCGCCTGGAACGACGCGCTGGAGTGGGTGCCGGCAGGACAGACGGTAACCCTGGCGGCGAGTCAGGGCCGGACGCTGATCCCCGGCCTCGACGATCTGGCGGGCTGAAGGAGCTTTCTCTAGCCCGGATTATTCATGGAAGTCCGCTGATCCAGCCGTGAGCCGGTCGATCGGAGACCTTCCTCGGCCCCGAATCGCCAGTTGGACGGTCTTTGCAGCCCCATCGAAAGGCTGCCCACG
>JAXHTF010000145.1 GCA_034211275.1 Acidobacteriota bacterium | reverse complement strand
GCGCTTTGCTCCCTCGCTCAGCGGGGGCACCCGCTGCAAGCTGTTCGGCAATTCGAGGATGGGTGCCTTCTCATCGCCAAGCTCCCGTCCGATATTTGGTCGTTCGCAGGGGATCTGCTCGTGGGTGTTCGCAAGAGCGGGGAGGGAACCCACATCGAGGGAGCTACGGAAATTGAAGGGCAAGCCTTCGATTGGGGCAAGAGCAGTCGCTGTCTTCGGACGCTTTTTGAGGACATCCAGAATATTTCTGGATGAGGTGCTCGAGGGCTGGCTGACCTTCCCAGGGTGCTTTGACCCCGGCCGCCCAGTCGTTCCCTTGGCTCTGACCTCTAAACCATCGGACTGGCCTGTGGCTCAGGCCGCCACTCATACCGCACATCCGGCTCATTTTCCGGCGGTGGGCTCGTCCCGAAGCGAACGGCTACAAAGCCCCGAGCCTCGTAGAAGCGCCGTGCCTTCTCGTTCCTCCGGTGGGTGAACAGCCCCAATCCTTCCGGGCTCAGCTCGCGAGCCTTCTCCAGCAACGCGCTGCCGACACCCCGCCGCTGGAACTCCGGCGCCACGTAGAGCTGGTCGATCTCACCGTCCCGAATCGCCAGCAGTCCCAACACCGTGGCTCCCTCCGCTGCAATCCACACCTGCTGCTCGACGCAGACAACCTCTCGGAAGAACGCTAGATATTGCTCGTCCGTGTAGCCCAAGCGCTGCTCCAGCCAGGGCTGGGCGTCCCGCCGGGCGCGAACCCATACGTCCACGGTTGCAGTGAGGTCTTCGGGTTTTAGCCTGCGGATTTCCGAGCTCATGGTGCGCTGACTGTGGCAGCTTCGGGGGCTGGGGGGCAAGGGATTGTGGGTAAACTGGGAAGCAGAGTGCCCTTCTTTTCCAGGCGAGGGGTTTTGAACGCCAGCGCCACGCACACTTTCGCGAGTCTGCCTCGTGAGCTGCTGCGCGGCTCGCCGGCATCAGGTCACAGCGCAGAACTTTCTGGTAGGAGCAACAGGTCTCAGACGATCGGGGCCTGCGCTCTGGGCTGAATGCCTCCGCTCATAGATTCTCGGCGATGGGGTGATTCAAGGGATGTTGGAACGGAGAACCTGCTGCGCCATGCTACGCTTCTCCCGTGAAATCCAAGCTTCCCAGCGACACCGACCCCGCTGCCGAGGCCATCCTGATCGAGGGATACCGAGCCATGTCGGTTGCCCAGAAGTTGGAGCGGGTGCGCCAGCTCACCAGGGCCGTGCAGGAGCTGGCACTCATCGATATTCGTCGCCGACACCCGGAGGCCGACGAGCGAGAGCTGGCTCTGCGATTGGCATCCCGCTGGATTGAGCCGGACTTGATGCGCGAGGCCTTTGGCTGGGATCCCGACGAAGCCGGTTACTGATGCTGTCGGAGCCGATTCGGATCGTCGCGCAGGTCGCTGAGGTGCTCGATACCCTGGGGGTGCGGTACCTCGTGGGGGGCTCGCTGGCGACTTCGATCTATGGCGTGCCCCGAGCTACGCAGGATGTCGATCTCGTCGCTGAGATCACTGCTTCGCAGGCAGAGCCTTTGGCACGCTTGCTCGGCAGCGATTTCTACGTTGATGTTGACAGGATTCTTGATGCGGTGCGTCGGCGGGCGTCGTTCAACGTCATCCATCTGGCTACTATGTTCAAAGCGGATGTCTTTGTGATGAAGGACGATGCTTGGTCTCGCGAGGAGATGGGGCGAGCCCGTTCTGAGACTCTACGCACCCCTGACGGGCCTGTCGTGATCCGATTCGCGACTCCGGAGGATACCCTCCTCCACAAGCTCGTCTGGTACCGGCTGGGAAACGAGATCTCTGATCGCCAGTGGGGGGACATCCTCGGAGTCTTCAAGGTGCAGGGAGGTTTGCTCGATAACGAGTACCTCGACCGTTGGGCTCCCACTCTGGAGGTCGCCGACCTCCTGACCCGTGCTAGGTCCCAAGCCGAAGGCTAGCGCGAGCAAGTGACTCCCCAAGCGCTGGGAGTCGGAGCACTCGCTCCCGAAGCTGGAGACTCTTCCGAGGGCTCTGACTCTCGAGATCAGAAGGTGGGTCCCCCGTTTGCTTCGCTTGGTAGCAACCCCTTTAGGCGCTGCGGTTAGAGAAGGTCATGCGCATTCTGACCTACAAACGGACACACACTGGCGACCCTGACGCGATGGGTCGTTTCGGGATCTACAACTGTATGGGCCGAATCCGGCTCCACGAGTTCAACGCTGTCATTGGTGTGGGCGGTGTTGGGGCCCAAGCCCAGAGCCATAGAATCGATAGAAAGGTCAATTGGGTCGGCGTGGGTGCTACGAAGCAGCGGCACCCTCAAGGGGCGGGAGTCGTGGTCACCTTCGAAGAGTTCAGGCTGATGGAGGAGGAAGGGCCTCCTCTTCATCAACTGGCTCCTTCGCTTGCAAGGCGAATGTATGAAGGGCGTGCCCGACATCTTCTGAGCGGCTACACTCCGGAGGAACAGGCTGAGGCTGAGGCAGTGGTGGCATGGGCATTGTCTCAGCCAGCGAGTCGAGATCGTCAGTCAGAAGGTCGGTCCTCCCTTTGCCGTTCCCGGTGCGCTAGCCATTCGGGTCCATCGTAGGCCCGAGACCTGGGCCGGGATTGCCCTCGAACGCCTCTCCAGACCACGAGCCTCTCGCCACGTCCCAAAGCTCCTCGATGATGGAGGTGCCTTCGGCGAGCCATCCCTGGTCAGCTGCATAGGCTGGCAGGATCCAGAGAGCCCCGACTGCAAGCAAGATCAGTCCTGCGAGCAGCGGCTTGATAAGTAATTTCCCAGTCATTTTCGCTTCCTTCCCTGGGTTGCTTCCGACCCGGTTGCGTTGGCTGGGAGGGCAACCAAAGCCCTGTGCCAGAGCGGCAACCCGGCGGTGGATTGCCTACCTCGCGGGTGTCGGTCGCTTCATCAAGTGAAATGCTAGCAGGCCTGGCAAGCGTATATATCTTGTTCACCATTCCGCGATGAACACGGAGCGCTCAACTTTGCCCCGTCCACTTGACCTAGCCATCTGGGAGAGATGCAGCTCTTGATCGTTTGACGACCCCTGCATCCAGGTGCCCCCACTTGCTGCTGAGGCCTTTCGCGTCTACGAGCGACATTCGTATCCGGCGATGGTGGAGTGGAAGCAAGGTCCGGATGGTCCGGTCGTTCCCCTCACCTTGGCTGCGGTTGCGCGCGACCTGCGTCGGGCTCAGGGGCTCTGGTGAGCCTGGGGTCGATGGGGCAGTCGACCCTTGGGAGGCGCTTGGCACTGGAAGTGTCTCGGGCGTTGGCGGGGCTAGTGGCGAAGATGGAGCGGGTGGCGTTGAGGGAGGGGTAGTGGGTTCGGTTCGGCAGGTTGTTGCTGACGTGGTCGGGAGCCAGCAGCTCAATGCGCCCATGGCGCTATGCTCTAACTGAAGCTACCCAGTGCTCCGCCTGGAGAGGCCGTGACAGCAGCCTCAGAGAGGGCGATGCTCTTAGCCCAAGGCTGCGATATGCTTTCGTTCTGCGGTCATCGAGGAATCGATGAATGATCTGGCAGCCTGTGCTGAGAGTCAGACGCCAGCGGGAGCGAGCAGTGTTTCGCCAAGTCAAGGCCGGAATACCGCAGGCGATAAGGGCATCGACGAGGTTTACGAACGAAGACTCGGCGGAGAGGGGCCCCTCCCAGCGCAGCCCGACTTTCGCCGTGGGCTGCAAGGGGTTGCGATGCAGCAGCATTTGAGAAAATGACTGCAATCCACTGGCGGACTCCTCCGACGGCGTACTCTCCGCTCTGCCTCTCCTAAGAGCCCATTGAATTCCATAGTGGAAGAGGCCGCTCGGTCCGCAGGTTCGTCCGACCACGCTATATTTGAAGTCGCGATGCTTAATGAAAGGGTGACTGGCATGGCTGAGGAGGGAAAGGCGTGGAAGACCTATGAGGAGGTGGCTCGTTATCTACTTAATGATATAGCGGGTGAGTTTGGTCTGCGGCTTGTGGAAGGAAAGCAGAAGGTCCAGGGTGGTGTTACATGCTGGGAAATTGATGCGAAGGGGGTGGCTGAGGCGGGTGGAGGATTTGTGATAGTGGAGTGTCGTCGCTATGTTAAGTCACGGCTAACCCAAGAGGATCTCGGTGCTATTGTTTACAGGATGAGGGATACAGGTGCCAGTGGCGCAATCGTGGTAACCCCTCTTCCTCTTCAGCTTGGGGCTCAGAAAATCGCAGATGCTGAGGGTGTTCATAGCGTAAGACTCAGTAGTGAGGCTACTTTTGAAGAGTATATTATCAATTTCCTGAGCAAGATTAAAGTAGGGATCTGTGATAAGTTTCAAGTTAAGGAAGAGTTTGCGCTCGAGATGCGCGACCTAGATGGGAACCTTATTGAGAGGCTGGAGGGATGATGCTCAAAGGGTATTGCAAAATCTCACGCCTGGCTGGAGAGTCGACGCACTGACCTGCGTTGTCGTTTTTGTCACAGAACTCGCTAGGGTAAGGCGGTGTTCTGAGATCTTTTTTGAGCAGTTGCCAGGAGAACTTCATGAAGGCTAGATTGACTAGATATCGAGTTGAGATATATGTTAATTCATATAGGGATGACCCTATTGCCGGCTTTTGGTCATCAACACCATTCATGCCGATACAAGTGGGAGATGAAATAGATCCTTGGGCATGGTCTGAAGGCGATGGGGAGAGCTATTCTAATAAGGGTATGTGTCCGGATGATTCACTGCTCGAGGTGATAGGCGTAAGGCACTTGATGATGATTGGGGCAAGTGGCATTATCCAAAGCATTAGCGTTAGGGTTAGATTTAAGGAAAGGGCAAGCTGAGTCCTTGGCAAAGTCAGCCGGAAGGACTTTCTGGCCGCCACTTTGCTCCGGTCTTTTGGTTCGTTCAAGGAACGTTAAATTACCTCCCTGCCACCCTTGATCGCGAACGAAACCTCCGCCCCAGCATGACCCAAGCATCTCGATCAAGCTATCAACGCTGAATCGGTCGATCTTTCCGAGTACTAGATCACTGATCCTCGGTTGCGTTACGTCGCGCAGGCCAGCCGCAGCAGTCTGGGTGAGGCCGCGGTCGTCGATCAGCTTTGCAAGCGCGATCATCAAGTCTGACCGGACTTTCAGATTTCCAGCTTTTTGGGGCTCAAACCGAGGTTGGTGAAGTTGTTCCCGCTCGATTTTTGGGTGGAGGTCACCATTCGAGGATCCTCTTGCGCTCGTCGCAGCTCTTCAAGGTCTCGGAGACGGCGTTGAGCAAGGTCGAACTTGCCTTCTGCGACTACAGAGCACACGTTGACCGACCACGCCCCAACCTCACAACCAAAAACCCCGACGCTCCCTCTCCGTAGGAATCGCAATACTGATCTCCCGCTCCAGCCTCAAGCGCTCTCTCCCCTGCCGGAGCTCGTCGAGCACGGCCACCATGTGGCCATAGGGGGTCGCCGCTTCCGGTTGCACGATGACGGGTTTGCTCGGATTGACTGCGAGTTTGGGGGCGAGGTAGGCGAGCAGATTGTCTAGGTCCATTCTGTGCCCATCGACGTCGAGAGCTCCATTGGGTAAGACCCTCAGATGCACCGACTCCACCGGGTCGACTGCGGCGGGGTGCTCAGGCTCTTCGGGGAATTGCAGGTCGAGGCCCATGGTGGCTGCGAAGGTGGTGGTGAGCATGAAATAAATCACCAGCAGGAACGCGATGTCCGCCATCGACGAGGTGGGAATGTCGGCGCTGGGAAGGTTGCGGTCGATCAACATGAGACCTCCAAGGGGGGGCGGTTCGCAGGGGGTTCTTACTGACTTGGACACTTCCACGGTCCGGCGAGTTCCCCGCGCGGTGGAGTCTTCGTGGCCTGGATGCGGTCAGCAACCTCTCGCTCTCGCGGGCCTCGGCCCTGCAATCGTGGCTGCTAGACTCCCCTCCCCATGTCCTCCGCCCGCCCACCCCTCTCCATCCTCATCCCCTTCTACAACCAGCAACACCACCTAGCCGCCTGCGTCGACTCTCTCCTCGCTCAGCAAGAGGTGGATGGGGCGTTCGAGATTCTTCTCATCGACAACCGCTCCACCGACGACTCCGTCACCATCGCGCAACGCTTCGTAGAGCAAGACCCCAGAATCACTTTCCTTTCCGAAGACACTCCCGGTGCCTACGCGGCCCGCAACACCGGGATTCGTCATGCTCGGGGGGAGATCCTCGCTTTCACCGACGCCGATTGCACGGCGCACCCGCGGTGGTTGGCGGAGATTCGGGAGGGGATGGAGGAGGATTCGGTGGGGGTGTTGGTGGGGCATTGCCGGTATCCGGAGGAGGCGTCGTGGGGGCTGCGGCTGCTGGGGGCGTACGAGAACGCCAAGACCGAGTACTGTCTGCACCACCTGCCGCCGGCGCATTCTTTTGCCTACGCCAACAACCTGGCGGTGCGGGCGTCGGTGTTCGAGGAGGTGGGGCTCTTCGAGGAGTGGCGGCGGGCGGGGGATAGTGAGCTCGTGCATCGGATGGTGCGGGAGCGGCCGGATCTGCGGGTGGTCTTTCGGCGGTCGATGCAGGTAACCCACCGGGAGTTTCTGCGCGCTCGGGACCGGCTGCGGCGGCTGTCGCTCTATACCGAGACCAACTCGCGCATCGAGGGCTTTCGAGAGCTTTCGGTGGGGCAGCGGTTGGCGGTGGGGGGGTATCTGGTGCGGAATTTCCGGGCGATGCTTTGAGGCGCTGAAAGCCGGCTCCCTCAGGGGTCTTGGATGGGTTGGGGGTGTCGTCCCGCCAGGGCCGATATGGAGTAGCGAGGGGTTTCAACCCCTCGCGGGGCTGAAGTCAGCTCTCTTCTACCAGCTCCGCATCCTCCGCCAGAATCTGGTCCTCCGCGTAGCGCGCCAGCTGGGCAAGGGTGGGGTGGGAGAAGAGGGCGTCGAGGGGGAGGTCGAGGACGAATTCTTGGCACAGGCGGAGCATCACCTGGAGGGCTGCCAGGGAGGTGCCGCCGAGCTCGAAGAAATGGTCGTCGGCGCCGATGCGGTGGGTTTCCGGGGCTTCCTGCCAGCCGAGCTCCTCCTGCCAGATCTCCACCAAGAACTCTTCCACCGGACCTTCCGGCACGCGGTACGGGGTCCGGGGGCGGCCATCGCCAGCGAGCTCGGCCAGGGCGGCGGTGTCGACTTTGCCGTTGGGGGTCAGGGGGAGGGTCTCCACCGGGTGGAAGCGGGAGGGGATGAGGGGGGCGGGGAGATGCTCTGCCAGCTGCTGGCGGAGGTCCTCCGGCGAGGTCTCGCCCCGGGGGACGTAGAACGCCTCCAACACCGTGGCGCCGGTGCTTTGGGCGGCCTGCTCCGGGTCGTAGCCGACCTGCGCCAGGATGCTCCGCACGTGGGCCTCGTCGAGATGGTCGTCGAGCTCGGCCAGGGCGGCGTCGCGGTCTTTGTGGCCCAGGCGCACGTCCCAGCTGTAGGGCAGGGCGTAGTTGTGGAAGCCGCGCTCGCGCTGGTGGACGTAGATGCCGGCGTCGTTGATCAGGCAGTTGGTGGAGCGGCCGGTGTCCTCCGGGCGCACCCAGGGGACCTCTCGGCGCAGGTAGGAGAGGACCTCGTCGAGCTCGACGTCGCAATAGCGGTAGAAGTCGACGAAGCGCACCTGCTCGAAGATGGCGTCGTCCTGGAAGGCGGCGACGTCGAGCGAGCGGGAGACCTCGTCGTTCATGCGGTGGTAGGTCTTGCGCGCCGCCAGCACCGCGGCGTCGATCTCCTCGGCGCTGCGCCGGCCGCCGCGGAAAAGCTCTTCGGTGAGGCGGGTCTCGAACATCTGGCCGCGGGACAGGCCGGTGACGATGCAGGGGATGCCCAGCTCCCGGGCGCGCTGCATGCTGAGGGTGTAGATGGCCTTGAAGCAGCCGTTGCAAACGTTGGAGAAGCGCAGCAGGCTGTCGCGGAAGATGGCGTTCATGGCCGGGGTGGTGGCGAATTCCACCGGCACGCCGAGCTGGGCGGCGATGCGGCGGATGTTCTCCTTGGCGCCCTCGGCGATGAAGCCGTTGTCGAGGGTGAAGGTGTAGACCGAGAGCCCCATCTCCACTAGCCGGCACAGGGCGTAGCTGCTGTCCTTGCCGCCGCTGTAGAGCATCATGCAGTCGTAGGGCGCGTCGGGGTGGGCTTGGCGGGAGGCGGTGAAGAGCTCCTCCAGCTCGTCCAGACTCTTGAAGTAGGCCTGGGCGTGGTCCTTGATCGCTTCGTAGGAGCGGCAGATACGGCACACGCCGTCGGCGTCGAGCTCCGCCCGGGGGTAGCGGGAGGAGAGGCCGCAGCGGACGCAGTAGCGGGTCTCGGCGTGCTGTGGGGCGCCGGATTGGGCTTTGGAGGAGGGGGCGCCGGGGGAGGGGGCAGACGGGGCGGGCCCGAGGCGCCGGGGCAGGACGGCGCAGGCTTCGACTTGGGGCAGGGCCAGCAGCGCGGCTTCGATTTCCCCGGGCTCGATGCGGAAGCCGGAGACTTTCACCTGGCGGTCCAGGCGGCCGAGGTATTCGAGGCTGCCGGCCTCGTTGAGGCGCACGCGGTCGCCGGTGCGGTAGCGGCGGCTTCCGGGCTGGTCTTCCTTCGGACCGGTGCCCGGTGCAAGTCGGGGAGCCGGCTGGAAGCTTTGGGCGGTGAGGGCCGGGCGGCGGTGGTAGCCGCGGGCCAGGCCGGGGAGGGAGACCCACAGCTCCCCCGGGGTGCCCAGGGGCACGGGGCTCTGGGCGGGGTTGAGGATCTCCACCGTCACGAGATCCGCCGGCTGGCCGATGGCGACGCTGGCGCCGGTGGGGGGCTCTGCCGGGTCGTAGCGGTGCTCAATGCATCCCACCACAGCCTCCGTCGGCCCGTACTCGTTGGAGATCTCCGCCCGCTCGTGAAGCTGGGTGCTCACCGCCGCCGCCAGGGACGGCGGAAAGGCCTCGCCGCCGACGATGAGCCGCTTCAGATGGGAGGACTCCAGTCCCCGGCGCACCAGCAGCGCCAGATGGGAAGGAGTGAGCTTCAAGAATTCAACGGTGTCGTTGGCAGCGGCATCGAGGAAGGCGGTGTCGGGAGCGCTGCCGGCGTCCGGATCGTTGGGCTCAGGGTAGATCTCCAGCGTGCCGCCGGTGATCAGCGGCAGGAAGAGGCTGGTGACGGTGAGGTCGAAGGCCAGGGAGGTGCAGAGGGCGAAGACCATGCGCTCCCCCCGCAGGTAGCGCCCCTCTGCCCACTGCAGGTAGTCGGAGAGGCCGCCGTGCTCCACCAGTACGCCCTTGGGGCGGCCGGTGGAACCGGAGGTATAGAGGAGATAGGCGAGGTCCTGGGGCGACGGCTCCGGCAGCTCTGCGCGCTGAATCTCGATCCCCTGGGCCATCCCCTGGGCCAGCTCCTGGGAGAAGGTGACCGCGGACACCGTTGGAGGGAGCTTTCGACTCTCCAAGTCGTCCGTCAGCACCAGGCGGGCGCCGGAGTCTTCGAGGATCTGTTCCAGCCGGGCCGCCGGAGCCTGGGCGTCCACCGGAACGTAGGCCAGACGGGCGCGGAGCACGGCGAGGACGGCCACCACCGCGTCCAGGGAGCGGCGGCAGGCCAGGAGCACCCGGTCGCCGGGCTGGAGGCCGCGGTCCAGCAGCGCCGCCGCCAGGGCGCCGGAACGCTCCGTGAGCTCGCCGAAGGTGAGAGTCTCGCCGCCTTGGCGCAGGGCGGTTCGCCGGGGCTCCTTACGGGCCTGGTGGAGGAAGCTGTGGACCACAGTGGGGCGGGGCTGCGGCGCGGACTCGGTGTCCTTCGAGGGGGCAGCAGCGTTCAGACTGGCGAGGGCTTTCTTCTCCTCGCCGGTGAGCAGGTCGACGGTGGCGATGGGGCGGTCGGGGTCTTCCAGCAGGGCGTCCAGCAGCCTCTCGAAATGCTTCAGGCTACGGCGCTGGAGCGCTTCCGGCAGGGTGGCCTGGTGGTGATCGAAGTGCAGGGTCAGAGCGCCGGAGCCGGCGAAGTCGTGGACCTGGAGGCGCAGGGCGTGGACGCTGTCGGCGTGGCCGGGGTGCACCCACTCGATCTGCGGAGCCAGGCCGGCGAAAGGGCCGAAGGAGCCGGGGAAGTAGTTGAGCACCACGTTGGCGGCGGTGGCGCCGGAGGGATTGCTCAGCCCCGGGAGGGCGTGGCGGAGGAAGCTTTGGGCCTCCGCCAGGCAGCGGGCGCCGAGGCTGCGGAAGGTCTCCCGCGGGCCGACGGTGACGGCAAAGGGGAAGACCTCGATGAAGAGCCCCAGGGAGCGCTTGGCGGCGGCGGTGGGGCGCCCCGCCACTGGGGCATCGAAGCGCAGCTCCCGGCGGTCGCTGACGCGGTGCAGCCAGCTGGTGAGAAGGGTGGCGAAGAGGGCGAAGCGGGAGAGGTCCGGGGACAGGCTGCGGAAGCCCGGTTGTTGGATCAGCGCTTCGAGGGTCTGGGAGCGGCGGGGGTCGAGCTCCAGGGTCCAGCGGGTGTTGGCGGTGCTCGGGGTCTCGCCGCCGGAGCTGTGGGTCTCGCCGCCGGAGCTGAGCGAGGGGTGGCCGTAGAGGGGCACGGAACGGGTGGTGGCATCGTGGTAGCTCGCCCAATGCTCCCGAGTCCTCTGCTGTTGACCTTCCCGAGCGGCGCCGGCTTCCACCAGGCCTCCGGCCGTGGGGTAGTAGGGCTCCAAGGGTGAGCGCTCGCTGTCGGCGGGATCGCCTGCCGGGTGAGCGGCTTCGTACTCCGCCGCCACCTCGCGGTAGAGGAGGAGGGTGGACCAGGCGTCGGTGATCAGGTGATGTTGGTTGAGGTACCAGCCGGTGGTCCCATCGTCGAGGAGCACCAGCACGCTGTCCACCAGCGGTCCGCCGAGGGGTAGGGGGTGGGCGCTGCGGGCGCGGCACCAGCGGTGGAAGGTGTCGGCGGAGTCTTCTCGCTGTCGCCAATCCACAACCTCGGTATCCGGCGCCGTCTCTGCGAGGGTTCGTTGCACGCCGCCGCCGGTCTCCCGGATCCGGGTGCGCAGGGCGTCGCTGGCGTTCGCCACCTGCCGCCAGGCGCGGCGGAAGCGCTCTGCATCCAGCGCTTCCGGGAAGACGAAGGCGAAGGCCATGTTGTAGAGCGGGCTGTCGGGGTGCAGCCGCTGGCCGAGCCAGATCTGGGTTTGGCTGTGGGTGAGGTGGGGCTGGTTGTCGGAAGAGCTCATGGGGCGGGCCGATGGGTTCTCAGCTGGTGCAGGTTCGGCAGACGAAGCCGGTGAGCACGGCGACGTTCTGGAAGTTCTCCACCACGAATTCGGTGGGGTCGAGCTGAAAGCGGAATTCTTCCTGGACGAAGTCCGCCAGCCGCAGGGCCCCTAGGGAGTCGATGATCTCGCCGGAGAGCAGGTCGTCGTCGGGCTGGATGGTGCTCCCCGGCGGCAGCAGCTCGCCTTCGATGAAGGCGACGATGCGGCTCTCGACTTCTCGAGGGTCGAGCTGCTCCGAGCTGGTAGATCTCTCAGCCATCTTGGGCTGCCTCCTCCGCTTCGGCCTGCCTTCGCAAGGCCTTGCGGTCGACTTTGCCGGTAGGGGTTCGGGGCAGTGCCGGCAGCCGCAGGATGCGGGCTGGCAGAGCCTGCAACGGGAGCTTTTGCTTCAGACCGGCGACGATCTCCCGATCGCTCCTTCCGTCGCTGCCGGTGGCCACCACCACCGCCGCGCGGAGGGTCCAACTGCTCTCGCCGTCGGGGAGGGCGAAGGCGGCGGCCTCTTCGATGCCGGGGAGGGAGAGCAGCGCGGTTTCGATCTCCCCCAGCTCGACTCGGTGGCCGCGCACTTTGATCTGGAGATCGGCCCGGGCGACGAAGGCCAGATTGCCGTCCTCCTGCACCCGCACCCGGTCGCCGGTGCGGAAGTAGGTTTCGTCCAAGCCGCCGTCGGCGGGGCGGCGCACCAGCACCTGGCGGTTGCGCTCCGGATCACCCCAATAGCCGGACATCACCGTCGAGCCGCGGATCAACAGCTCCCCCTCCTCGCCGTCCGCCACCGGCCGAAGGTCGCCGTCCACCACCAGGGCACGGGCGTTGGAGCACGGCCTCCCGATTGGCAGCGGATCGGGGGGAAGGGCGTCGGAAGTCGGAGAGCCGGGTAGGTGGTAGTCGGGCAGGTGGTAGTAGGTGCAGACGTTAACTTCGGTGGAGCCGTAGACGTGGCTGAAGCGGGCCTCCGGGAGTTGCTGCATCAGCCGCTGGAGGTGCTTGGCGGGGAAGGTTTCGCCGGCGAAGAGCACCCAGCGCAGGGCGCTGAGGTCGCGTTCTTCGAGGGTGCCCCGGAGGGAGAGGTGGACCAGCGCCGTGGGCACCGAGTACCACACGGAGACCCGCTCCCGCTCCAGCAGCGTCGCCAGGCTCGGCGGCATCATCATCACCGCCGGGGTCAGGATCACGGTGCAGGCGCCAGCGCGGGCGGCGGCGTAGTAGTCGAAGGTGGCGAAGCAGGTGTGGTGGGAGGAGTGGTTGCTCAGCCGGTCGTCCGGGGTCAGGGAGTATTCCTTCGCCGCCCATTGGGCGAAGCTCAGGGCGCTGCGGTGGGTGTGCTGGATGAGCTTGGGGACGCCGGTGGAGCCGGAGGTGTGGAGGATGTAGACCGGGTCCGTGTCGATGACGGAAGCCTCCGGCGGCCGGTCCTGGGCCTGCTCCAGGAGGCTGCTCCAGGGAAGGGGCTCGTCCTCCGTCTCGAGCCCCAGGACTCGCGGCGTCTCGAGACCTCCGGTCTGGTCCATCGCATCGAGAGCCTGGCGGACCGTCTTGGCCCGTTGCGGCTCCGTCACCAGGTGGCTGGCGCCGGTGGCGGTGAGGATGCGGGCGATTTGCTCCGCGGGGGATTTGGGGTCGATGGGCACCAGCACGCCGCCGGCGGCCAGAGCTCCGTAGAAGCTCGCCGGCACCCGCAGGCCTTTGCCCAGGAGCACCGCCACCCGATCCCGCCGCCCGAGGCCGGTCTCCTGCAGCGCCTGGGCAATGCCGTTGGCCCGGCGGTAGAGCTCGCCCCAGCTGAGGGATTCGCCGTCGCAGCGCACGGCGTCGGCCTCCGGGCGCCGCTGGGCGGCCTGGTCCAGCAAGTGGTGGAGAAGCATCACGGGGAAAACGAGCTCCGCCGGCTCAGGGCAGAACCTTCTCGATCACGGCCTGGCCGGTCTCGGTGATGGGGATGTCGACGTCAAAGGCGCGTTCGATGAACCAGGCGGAGGAGATGAGGAGGATGAACGCTGCCGCCGCCGGCCGGGCCCATTGGCGGTAGATCTTCCAGCGGCGGACCAGGAGGAGCACCGGCACCAACGCCACCACGACGACCATCTGACCGATCTCGATGCCGAGGTTGAAGGCGAAGAGGGAGAGCCCCTCATGATCCTCCAAGGCTCCCATCTTCCAGAGGGTTCGGGCGAAGCTGAAACCGTGGAAGAAGCCGAAGCCCAGCGCTACCAGCCAGGCCTTGCGGTCAAAGATCGGGATGAGCAGATTGATGGCGGCGAGGGCGATGGAGACCGCGACGATCACCTCCACCCAGCGCCCCGGCAGATTGAAGATGCCCAGGCCCGCGAGGCTCAGGGTGACGCTGTGGGCGAGGGAGAAGGCGACCACGATGCGGACCACCTTGAGGAACGCCGGCATGAAGCGCTCTTCCGCCGCCCACCGTCGATCCTTCTTGCGCAAGACTGCGGCGAAGAGCAGGGCGACGAGGAAGAAGAGGTGGTCGAGGCTGATCCAGATGTGCTCGATGCCCATCCGCGCCACCGCTAGGAAGCCGGTCATGCGGCCGGAGGTGGTGAGATGGTACTCCTGCCGTCGGGAGTCCGGGGTGAAGGTCAGGGAGATGCCATTCTCGTTGGCGAAGGTGCCGGTGGCCCAATTGTGCTCCACCAGCAGATAGCCGCGATGGTCGGGGGTCTCGTCGAAGAGCACCGAATAGTCGAAGGTCAGGCTCTCCGGCACGCCCTCCAGTCCCTCCAGGTCGAAGGGTAGGAGAACGTAGCCGCCCTTGGCGTTGAGAAAACCGTGCTCGCGGAAGCGGATGCCCAAGGGCTTGCCCTGGTGGCGGATGGTGACGTGGTCGCGGTAGTAGTCCTGGAGCAGGCCGACCTGCTGGTCCAGATTCTCGGCGGTGATGCCGCTCTCGACGGCGGTGAAGCCGGCCGCCGGATCGAGATCGGAAAGATTGATCTCGAAGTCCAAGTCTTCAGCGGTGATGTCGTCCCCGGTGCTGGCGAAGATCTTGGCTGCGTTGAGGTCCGAGAGAGCGATCTCGAAGCGCCCGGTGACCGTGTCCTGGTAAATCTGCAGGTAGAGGTAGCTCTGGCCGATGTTGTGGGCGCTACTCTGCGGGCCGACGGTTGCGGCGAGGACGAGGATCAGGCCCCACAGCCAGGTTCTGAGCCGCCGGCTCTTGGCGGTGACGGCCGTGCCCTGACCTGGCTTTCGGCGATAGGGCTTTCGGCGATAGGGCTTTCGACGATACGGCTTCCGGCGAGAATCGATGGTCATCCCAGTCCTCTCAAACCCGCGATCAAATTGCGTTGGATCTCCGACGTCCCCACGTAGAGGGTGGTCGCCAGGGCGTCGCGGAGCTCGCGCTCGAGCTGATAATCCACCATGTAGCCGTAGCCGCCGAAAATTTGTACCGCATCCCGGCAGGTGGCCACGTAGGCCTCGCTGACGGCGAGCTTGGCGAGGGCGGACTCGCGGGTGGCGGTGCCGCGGTGCAGCCGGCGCCAGGCGGCGCGGTAGAGCAGCAGCCGGGAGCTCTCCAGCCGCAGCTCCATGTCGGCGATGCGGTGGGCGATGGACTGTTGTTTGCCGATGGGGCCGGCGCCGGTGTTGCGCTGCCGGGCGTGGGCGACGCAGCGCTCCAGCAGCCGCTCCATCACCCCCACCGCCGGCGCCATCACCAGCAGCCGCTCGATGTCCATGGTCTGGTTGAAGATCATGGCGCCGGATCCCACCCTGCCCACCACCGCGGAGGCCGGCAGGCGGCAGCCGCTGAGGTAGATCTGGGCCATGGGGCTGGTGCGCAAGCCCATCTTCTCCATCGGCGGCCCCACCGTCAGTCCCTCGGTGTCGCGGGGGATGAGGAAGCAGCTGAGGCCGGAGAAGCCACCGCCGCCGGTGCGGGCGTAGACGATGAAGAGATCCGCCACCGGCGCGTTGGTGACGAAGGTCTTGGAGCCGTCGAGGATCCAGTGGTCGCCGTCCTGCCGCGCTTCGGTGGCCAGGCCGAGGGCGTTGGAGCCGGAGTCGGGCTCGGTGATGGCGGTGGCGCCGACCAGGGAGCCGTCCGCCAGTCCCGGCAGCCAGCGGTCTTTCTGCTCGTCGCTGCCGTAGGTGGAGAGGGGGCCCTCGCAGGAGGCGGCGTGGGCCGCTACGGAGAAGACCAGTCCGTTGTCGAGGGCGCCATAGCCGATGCCTTCGAAGACCGCCACCGCCGAGAGCAGATCCTGTCCGCCGCCGCCCCGGTCCTCCGGAGCCATGATCCCCTGGAGTCCGAAGTCACCGCAGGCATCCCACAGGTCCCGCGGGAAGGTCTCCTCCCGATCCCGCTGGATCACCTCGTCCGACAGCCGCGCCCGGGCGAAGTCCACCGCCCCTTGGCGAAGCTCTAGCTGATCTTGGGTCCAGTCGAAATGCATGGTCGGGGGTTCGGGGTTTGGGGTTGGGGCTTCGGGTGGTCGCGAGTTTGACACAGGCGGCGGCGGAGGTCTCGCCCTGTTCCAGGGAGGTAGTGTCCTAGTCTGAATCCGCTCAGGCCTCGGCACTGCTCGCCACCGCAGGCAGTGGCGTCGGAGCGGCGCGCGGAAAACTCGCTGGCGCTCAGACAGTTCCGCGCGTTCTTCCGCTCCGACTTTCGCCTGCGGCGGGTGCCTCGGAGTCTTCGCGGAGTTCAAACTAGGACACTACCTCCAGGGCTGAGCTTGGCTACGGGGCCACCACCTCCGCGAAGTCGAAGGCCACGGCGAGGGAGCGGGGGTCCGCCGAGGCGGGGTCGAGATCCCGGGGGGATTGACTCCAGCCGAAGCGGAAGGTCACCAGCGCCAGGTTCTTGGCCTTGCTGTCGATGGACGACGATAGAGGAATAGAGACCTCCTGCCATCCGGGTTCGAGGGTGATGGGGTCGGCCACGACCTCGCCAGCGGCCCCCTGGACGGCGACCTCCAGCGTTTGGGGAGGACGATCGGGGCTCGGGAAGGGCAGCAACCGCAGACGCAGCTGCCGAGGCTTCTCCTCGGGTCCTTCCGGAGGGCTCCAAGACAGGGCGATCTGCGCTGCTGCCCCCTGCGCCCAGCGGAAGGTCATGCCGTCCGGCGCCGTCTCCGGGTACGACCAGCCGGTGCCCAGCAGCAGCTCGGAGGCACCAAAGTCCCGGCGTGCCGGCTCCTCGCCGAGCTCTCGGGCCACCGCGGTCAGCTTCTCGACCCGCCGGGGGTTGTCGAGGAGCTCCCGAAAGCCGGGGAAGAAGAAGAGCTCGATCTGGCCCAGGGGGCGGCGCAGCACGGGGTCGAGGTCGTGGGTCCAGGCGCGAAATTCGGGTACCTCGCGAAAACCCGCAGAGAGCACCCAGGCTCGAGGGTGTCGTGTCGTTAGCTCCCGGGCCCGGGCGGGGTCGTAGTTGACCTCGTGGACCTCCAGGGGGATCTCCAGCTTCTCGAGATAGTGACCCACGCAGGTAGCGCCCCAGAAGCCTCTGGAGATCACGGGTTCTCCGGGCTCCGCCAGCTCCCCCAGGAGCCGGGCGACGCCTCGCCAGTCGGGCTTCTCCCGCGGCTCGGCGCGGGCGGTCTGCCAGAGCGGAGCGAGGAGGACGATGAGCCCCAGCGCCAGCAGGGCGTCCGGGATCAGCCGGCTCCGGCCGAGGTTGCCCGGGCCCGCTTTCCACCGGCCGGGGGCCCATCGCCACAGCCGTTGCCACAGGTCGACTCCTCCCACCGCCACCAACGCCAGGAAGGCGGGCAGGCCGGCGGAGGTGTAGCGCACGTTGTACCAATGACCGAAGGCCACCAGGATCGCCAGCCAGGTGGCGATGGGAAGGATCCACAGGCCGATGAGCCAATAGGCTCGACGGGGATGCTGCCGCGCCAGCGCCACCGCACCCCAGAGCGCCAGGCCGAGGAGCAGGAAGCTCAGGGCGGTGGTGGCGCCGCGGTCGGTGCCGGAGACGGTGAGGCTGGCCAGCAGGCGGTCCAGAGCGAGGGCCGATAGGGGCTCGGTGACCTGCCACCGGGCGGTGGCATTGTGGGCGCCCACGGCGCCGCCGAGGCGCTCGACGGTAGGGAAGAGCAGCAG
>JAXHTF010000144.1 GCA_034211275.1 Acidobacteriota bacterium | reverse complement strand
GTCATATCGCTCCTTAAACCAGACGAGCGACCCACGAAGAAATTCGGTAGTCGCCTGCGACTCACGCTCGCGCTCACGATTAGCAACAAAAATATACCTCAATGCGAGCAAAGCTATTGAAAACAGAAAAGTCAGCGACAGCACGCAAGACAGGAAGACTACAAATTGATCAAACCCGCTCCCGGGAGCCGAGGGCCCCATGAAGGTGAACAGACCATTTGTAACGATCAGCGCCGGTACCATTGCCAAAAGAGAGATGCAGCCAACCGGCCCACACCCTAAACCTACGCGGAAGAAATTAGAGACATCAAACTGAAAAGGCCTGGCCTCGACAAAGAACTGTCCATACCTCTCCATAAGCCAAAAGCTCCACAAGGAATTATCAGAAATTCTTCAGAAGCTAGCACAGCCTAGACATAGCCCCTACACCACCCTAAGAAAGCGAAAGTCGAAGAGAGCACCCATCTCCATCTTGCTGGCAGCACTGGGCTAATAAGTCCAACCCAAGACCTTTAAGAGCCCAAACCCCCACCGAAAGAAGACTAGTATAGAGATACAACCTGGTCAAGAAATAAGCAGCGCAAATAGTAACTTTAATTATAAAATAAATTTCCTGCACTGGACGGAAGCTCCCAACCCTCAAACATTAAACCGAAAATGCACCACATCCCCATCCTGCACCACATACTCCTTCCCCTCACTCCGCAGCCGGCCGGCTTCCTTTGCGGCCTGCTCGCCGCCGAGGGCTAGGAAGTCTTCGTAGGAGATGACTTCGGCGCGGATGAAGCCGCGTTGGAAGTCGGTGTGGATTTTGCCGGCGGCTTGGGGGGCGGTGGCGCCAATGGGGATGGTCCAGGCGCGGACTTCTTTGGGGCCGGCGGTGAAGAAGGTGTGGAGGCCGAGGAGCTCGTAGCCGGCGCGGATGACGCGGTCGAGGCCGGGCTCTTCCATGCCGAGGTCGGCGAGGAACTCCTGGCGCTCGTCGTCGTCGAGCTCGGCGATCTCCGCTTCTAGTTTGTTGCAGATCTCCACCACCACGGCGTCTTCCTCCGCGGCGATGGCGCGGACGGCGTCGAGGTGGGGGTTGTTTTCGAAGCCGTCCTCGTCGACGTTGGCGATGTACATGGTGGGCTTCAAGGTCAGCAGGTGCAGGGGGCGGAGGGTTTTGCGCTCTTCGGGGGTGAGGGGGAAGGAGCGCAGGGGCTTGGTCTCGTCCAGGTGCGGCTGGATCTTCTCCAGCACCGCCTTGAGGGCGATGGCTTCCTTGTCACCGCCCTTGGCGTTGCGGGTGGCGCGCTGGTGGGCCTTCTCCACCGTTTCCAGGTCTGCCAGGGCCAGCTCGGTGTTGATCACCGCGATGTCGTCGGCGGGGCTGATCTGGGCGGAGACGTGGACCACGTTGTCATTCTCGAAACAGCGCACCACGTGGGCGATGGCGTCGGCCTCGCGGATGTTGGCGAGGAATTGATTGCCCAGGCCCTCACCCTTGGAGGCACCCTTCACCAGGCCGGCGATGTCGACGAACTCCATGGTGGTGGGGAGGGTCTTCTGGGGCTGCACCAGGTCGGCGATTTTGTACAAGCGCGGATCCGGCACCGGAACCACGCCGGTGTTGGGCTCGATGGTGCAGAAGGGGAAGTTTTCCGCCGCGATGCCGGAGCGGGTGAGAGCGTTGAACAGGGTCGATTTGCCCACATTGGGCAGGCCCACGATGCCGCAGTTGAATCCCATGATGTCGATCCAGAAGTTGAACGGCCTGCTGGGAGGCCGGATTTTGAGTTGGGTCGGCCCTTCGCTGGAAAGAGCTCAAACGCGAAGCACTAGAGGCTATCAGGTCTTGGAAGGAGAGGCATCCGGCCGCGGCATCTCCCCCGCCGCCAACGCCTGATGCAGGTCCTGCAAGGAGCGGGCGTCGAGGCCGTCGCGGCGCATGGCGGCGATGCCTTCGACGGCGGCGCGGGCGCCGGAGAGGGTGGTGATGCAGGGGATGTCGTAGCGCAGGGCGGTTTGACGGATGACCTTGTCGTCCTGGTGCGACTCGCGGCCCAGGGGGGTGTTGATCACCAGGTCGATCTCGCCGTTGATCAGGTGATCCGCCACGTGGGGGCGGGTCTCGTGGACCTTGCGAATGGGCTTGACGGTGATCCCCTGCTCCGTCAGATAGCGGGCGGTGCCGTGGGTGGCCACCAGGTGGAAGCCGAGCTGGCGCAGGCGCAGGGCGGTGGGCAGCAGGGCTTCTTTGTCGTGGTCGTGGACGGAGAGGAAGGCGGTGCCCTTCAAGGGCAGCTTGTGGCCGGCGCCGAGCCAGGCCTTGGCGAAGGCGCTGCCGAAGCTGGCGCTGTGGCCCATGACCTCGCCGGTGCTCTTCATCTCCGGGCCCAGCACCGGGTCGACGCCGGGGAAGCGGCGGAAGGGGAAGACCGGGGCCTTGACGAAGATTCCCGGCACCGGCGGCTCCTCGGTGAAGCCCAGATCCTCCAAGGTCTTCTCCCCGGCCATCACCAGCGATGCCAGCCGCACCAGGGGCACCCCCACCGCCTTGGCGATGAAGGGCACGGTGCGGGAGGCGCGGGGGTTGACCTCGAGAACGTAGACCTGGCCCTCGTGGAGAGCGAATTGAACGTTCATCAAGCCCACCACGCCAAGGCGCAGAGCCAGGCGGCGGGCGATGAGGCGCATCTCTTCGAGCTGCTCGTCGCCGACGCGGTAGGGCGGCAGCACCGCCGCCGAGTCGCCGGAGTGGATGCCCGCCTCCTCGATGTGTTGGAGGATGCCGCCGACCACCGCAGTCTTGCCGTCAGAGAGCAGGTCGAGGTCGACCTCGAAGGCGTCTTCCAGGAAGCGGTCCAGCAGCACCGGAGCGCCCTCGGAGACCAGCGAGGCCTCCTGGATATAGCGGGCCAGGGTGCCTTCGGAGTAGCAGATGGCCATGGCGCGGCCGCCGAGGACGTAGCTCGGGCGTACCAGCAACGGGAAGCCGATGCGCCGCGCCGCCTCCAGGGCTTCCTCGACGGAGGACGCCATGGCGTTCTCCGGACAGCGGATGCCCTCCTCCTCCAGCAGCGCCCCGAAACGCTCCCGATCCTCCGCCAGGTCGATGGCATCCGGCGGCGTACCCAGGATCGGCACTCCCGCCGCTTCCAGGCCGCGGGCGAGCTTGAGGGGCGTTTGGCCACCGAGCTGGACGATGACCCCCTGGGGCTTCTCGCGCTCGATGATGGCCAGCACGTGCTCCAAGGTCAGGGGCTCGAAGTAGAGGCGGTCGGAGGTGTCGTAGTCGGTGGAGACGGTCTCCGGGTTGCAGTTGACCATGATGGTCTCGTACCCGGCGTCGGAGAGCGCGTAGGCGGCGTGGACGCAGCAGTAGTCGAATTCGATGCCCTGGCCGATGCGGTTGGGGCCGGAGCCGAGGATGAGGATCTTGGGCCGGTCGTCGGCGTCGATCTCGTCCTCCTCGCCGTAGGTCGAGTAGAGATAGGGCGTGGTGGCGGGGAACTCGGCGGCGCAGGTGTCGACGCGCTTGTAGACCCGCCGGAGCCCAGCGGCATCCAGCGCCTCCTGGAGCTCCTCGGCACCGCAGCCCAAGAGGGTGCGCAGGCGGGTGTCGGAGAGGCCGGCCTCTTTGGCCCGGCGGAGGAGGATCTTGGAGGCGCCCTCCAACCCCGCCTCCTGCACCGCCGCCTCCAGCTGCACGATCTCCTGAATCTGATGCAGGAACCAGGGGTTGATCTGGGTGGACTCCGCCACCCGCTCCACCGTCCAGCCGTGGCGCAGTGCCGCGAAGACGGCGAAGAGGCGCTGCCAGTTGGGGGTCACCAACCGCCGGCGTAGCTCCAAGTCGTCGGTCATCTGAGCTTCGATGGAGGCACCGTCGCCGTCCAGCTCCAGCGAGGCCATGCCCTTGAGCAAAGCCTCCTGGAAGTTCGAGCCCAGGGCCATGACCTCGCCGACGGATTTCATCGAGGTGCCCAGCACCGGCTGAGTCTGGGGGAATTTTTCGAACGCCCAGCGGGGGATCTTGACCACCGTGTAGTCGAGACTCGGCTCGAAGGCGGCGTAGGTCTCGCCGGTGATGTCGTTGGGAATCTCGTCGAGGGTGTAGCCCACCGCCAGCAGGGCGGCGATCTTGGCGATGGGAAAGCCGGTGGCCTTGGACGCCAGGGCCGAGCTGCGGGAGACCCGGGGATTCATCTCGATGACCACCCGCTCGCCGGTCTCGGGGTTGACGGCGAATTGGATGTTGGAGCCGCCGGTGGCCACCCCCACCCGCCGAATCACCCGGAAGGCGTCGTCGCGCATCTCCTGGTATTCGCGGTCCGAGAGAGTCTGCTGCGGCGCCACGGTGACGGAG
This sequence comes from Acidobacteriota bacterium, assembly GCA_034211275.1. NCBI lineage: Bacteria > Pseudomonadati > Acidobacteriota > Acidobacteriota bacterium. Next base: position 12,947 of record JAXHTF010000144.1, on the reverse strand, counting down.
TCGCCGGTGTGGACGCCCATGGCGTCGATATTCTCCACCGAGCACACCACGATGGCGTTGTCGGCGCGGTCCCGGATAACCTCCAGCTCGAATTCCTTCCAGCCCAGCACCGAGGCTTCCAGCAGGGCCTGATGGGCCGGGCTCGCCTGCAGCGCGGTGGAGACCACCTCTTCGAATTCATCGCGGTTGTAGGCGACGCCGCCGCCCTCGCCGCCGAGGGTGAAGCTGGGACGGATGATGATCGGGTAGCCGATCTGGACGGCCAGCTCCCGCGCCTCCCGGCGGCTGTTGGCGATGCCGCTCTTCGGCACCTGGAGGCCGATCTCCAGCATCGCTGCCTTGAACTGCTGGCGGTCTTCCCCCAGCTGCAGCGCGGCAATATTCGCCCCCAGAAGCTCGACGTTGAAGCGTTCGAGGACGCCGCTGCGGTCCAGCGCCACCGCCAGATTGATACCGGTCTGACCACCCACCGTCGGCAGCAGGGCGTCGGGGCGCTCGCGCTCGATGATCTTCGCCACCATGGGCGGAGTCAGGGGCTCGACGTAGGTGACGTCGGCGAACTCCGGGTCGGTCATGATGGTGGCCGGGTTGGAGTTGACCAGGATGACCCGGTAGCCCTCCCGGCGCAGCACGCGGCACGCCTGGGTTCCGGAGTAGTCGAACTCGCAGGCCTGGCCGATGACGATGGGGCCGGAGCCCACGATGAGGATCGAGTGGATGTCGGTGCGTTTCGGCATTTGGCGGTGGAGTTTACCCTAGATTCCGCGGCCGCGGGACAGCCCGACCTGGAGGGGTAGGGTCCTGACCTGCAGCTTGCCTGGAGAAGTCGAGGGTTCACATTCCCTATTCGCGAGCACTCCGAAGTTGGTCACTCCCGCGAAAGCGGAAAGGACGACGGTGGTGACAGCGAGGAGAAGTGAAACAGGAAATGGCTGTGGTTTCAGCACCTCCACCCGGGGATCCAATCCCCGGGCTACTCAAATTCCGCCGGCTCCGCCGGCTCCGGAACGCAAGATCGGTGGATCGAGATTCTGGGAGCCGGATTCATCCGGCGGCGTCCTGGGTAGCCCCGGGATTGATCCCGGGGCGGAGCCGCCTCGTCGACTCACACCTCCTACCCGCGCAAATGACGAAGGTCCAGGGTTACTGATCTCGAACCTACCGGTCGCCTCAGGCGAAGAGCCTGTCTCATCTCATCCCGTTCGATCCGCCGGCTAGTAGACGGTTCCGGTACTTGATTGAATCCGTTCAACCCTCGCCGCGGCGCTCTTCCGCCGGGAACTTCATGCCCAGGTAGGTTCCACCGCTGATGCCCATCAGGCCCAGCAGTCCGATGGGGATGTCGGGCATGGCCAGATTGCGCACCACGTTGAGGACGAAGAAGCCCCCCACCACCAGCGTCCACACCACGATCTGGAAGCAATAGAAGGCGACGTGACCGCTGGGTCCGGAGAGGACGTCCATCAACAAGCCTCGGGAGCGAGGCTGGGGAGGGGGAGGCTCCTCTGCGGCCTCCTCGGCACCCTCTTCCCTCTCCTCCATCCCTTCGTCGATGATCTCCGATCCCATGTAGGTACCGGCGGCGATGGTCATCAGGCCCAGGACCGAGGACGGGATCGCCGCCATGTCACCGGCCAGGATGGAGATGAAGAGGAAGCTGCCGAGGATCAGGAAGAACCACCACGCCACCTGCACCCGCGCCAGGCTGTAGGGCGCCCGCCGCCGGGCCGCCCGGTCGGTCCCGGGTTCGACGCTCTCGCGCAGAATGCCGGTGCGCCGGTTGAGCCACAGGAAGGCGAAGAAGGAGACCACCAGAACACCAACCGCGGCGCTCAGAATCTCCGGCGGCACCAGCCGCAGGATGCGGTCCCGGTTGCCGCGCACTTCCGTGGGCAGAGGGTCTTCGCCCTTCAATCCCAGGGTCACGTCCACCCGCGCCGAAAGCCCCTCCCGCTCCGCCAAGAGATCGAGCCAAACCTTCTCCCCGGCGCGGTCGATGCGCCAGAGCTGGAACCAGACGGCTTCCGACTGGAGCAGGCAGCGCTCCGGCTGGAGACTCTGAATGGGCTGGCCGTCGAGGTAGAGGCGGAGGTCGTAACAGCTCTCGGCGTCCGCTCCGATGAGCGCCTTCAATCCCTCGACCTTCACCGCCAAGGTCTCGTGCAGCTCCAGATGATCCGGCGCCGGCCCTGCCTGCTCCGCCGGCGCCGCATCCACGACCCGCGGGATCTTGGGGGACGACTCGGCCGAGACGGGGGCCCCGGAAGCCGAAACAGGGGACGCCGTTGCCGGTTCCGCGGGAGCGGAGGGCTCCTGCGCCGCCACGGCGATGCCCAGCGTCATCGAGAAGAGCGTCAGGAGCGTGGCCGAGGCCACCACCGAAGACCGGCGAAGCGCGGATGGGATGAATCGCAAGGGGTGCCCTCCGAGGGTCAGAATGCAACTCACGGATGCGGGCTCTCGAACTCCGGTGGCAGCAGCCGGCCGGGCATGTCCGCCAGCACGTAGCCCATGATGCCGAGCATGGCGATGGCGCGGCGGAAGGCCGTGGGGTCCACCTTGTCCAGGGTGTCGGCGTTGGTGTGGTGCCAGTCGAAGTAATGCTCGCCGACGGTGCGTAGGGCGAGGCCCGGCACGCCGTCACGCATCAGCGGTCCGATGTCCGCACCGCCGCCGCCGGACGTGATCTCATCCGCCTCGATGGCCGCCAGCAGCTGGGCGATGTCCCGCAGGGTATCCATGGCGGCGGCGAAGTCGGGGCTGTCGGCCTCCGGATCCTCGCTGTCGCGGCCGACGCCGGCCCAGCCCAGGGCGAAGCCCACCGGCATCTCCGCTCCGCCGTCCATCTCGATGGCGGCGACGTGCTGCCTCACCGCTTCCCCCAGGTTCTCGTGATAGGCCCGGCCGCCGGCCAGGCCATTCTCCTCATTAGTCCACAGCACCACCCGCAGAGTGCGCCGGGGCTGCAGGCCGAGCTGATGGATCAGCGCCAGCGCCCGCCAGGCGGCGACGCAGGCAGCACCGTCGTCGTGAGCGCCCTGGCCCACGTCCCAGGAGTCGTAGTGGCCGCCCATGACCACCACCTCTTCCGGCTTCTCGCGGCCGGGGATCTCCACTACCAGGTTGGCGGAGAGAGCGTCCTCCAGCGTCTTGGCTTCCATCTTCAGCCGCACCGTCACTTCCTGGCCCAACGCCTCCATGCGCTTGAACCACTCGCTATCCTCCGGGGTCATGGAAGCTGCGGGGATCTGGGGCTGCTCGTCGTCGTAGCGCAGGGCGCCGGTGTGGGGCGTGTCGAGGCTGCTGCCGGTGGCGGAGCGCACCAGGACCGCCACCGCTCCCAGCGCCGCCGCCCGGGAAGCCCCTCGGCTGCGGTAGGCGACGGTGCCGCGATAGCCCACCCAGGGCACCGCGTAGGCCACGATCTTGCCCTCCACCGCCTCGCGGCCCAGGGCCTCCAGCTCGTCGAAGCTCTCCACCACCACCACCGGCGCGGTGATGCCCTCCGGCGGCGTGCCGACGCTGCGGCCGAGGCCCAGGATGTTGAGCCGCCGGGGCCGCGGCGCCAGCACCTCCGCACTCTCGTCACCGCGCACCCAATGCGGCACCATCACCGGCTGCCGGTGAGCGGTGTCGAGGCCGTCCTCGCGCATCCGCTGCAGCGCCCAGTCGATGGCTTCCTCGAGCTGCGGTGAGCCGCTCAAGCGATGGCCGATGACGGTGGTCAGGTAGGTCAGATCCCGCCACCCCTGCTCATCCACCAACGCAGCGCCGAGAATCTGCCCGGCGGGCTCCTGGTAGATCTCGGCGAGGGACCGTTCCTGGGTCTCCGCCGGCGTCGCCGAGACCGGGACACCGGCGGCACAGAGAAGAGCGAGGGCGACGAGGATCGAGGCGATGGAGCGCATGGGACCTCCTGATGGGTTGACTGGGGAGGCCCTAGGATACTCGCGAATGCACCCTCAGAACACCACCCGCACCCCCAGCTGGATCTGCCGCGGGTCGCCGAGGCCGCTGGTGACGGTGCCGTCGAAGTTGAAGATCAGGTTGGTGACCTCCGGCGTGCGAAAGTTCTCGCTGTTGAAGACGTTGAAGACGTCGACGATGCCCTCGACCTGGACATTGCCCACCTGGAACAGCTTCGACACCCGCAGATTGAGGCTGGAGAACTTGTTGTCCTTGCGCCCCAGGTTGCGCCGGGTCACCGTGCCGTCGTCGTTGATGCGGTCCTGGGGAGTCTCCGCCACCGTGCCGTCCTCGGTGATGGAAAGGGGCTGGGGCGAGCGGTAGGAGTAGCTCGCGTTGACCTGGATCCCCCACGGCGCCTGCCACAGCACCCACGCGTTGAAGCGGTCCCGCTGATCGCGGTCGGAATAGCTCCACTCCTTGTCCAGATCGGTGATGCGGGCGTAGCGGAAGGAGAACGGATCGCGCTCGTTGTCGTCGTTGGATCGGTCCTTGGAATAGGTGTAATAGGCCTGCATCTGCACCTTGCCCCGGCGCTTGGTGATGCCGAAGGTATAGCCCTGGTACAGGCTGTCGGCGGAGGACTCCACCGTGGTCAAGTTGTTGATGCCGTTGCTGCCGTCGGGGCCCAAGCCGGTGCTCCAGGGGGATCCCAGGAGCGGATCGTTGCGGTTGACGAAGCGAGTCAGATGCTTGGTGCGGGCGTAATTGAACTTCACCAGCCCGACCCAGCCGGGGATGAACTCCCGCTCCACGGCGATGGCGGCGGCGGTGGTCTCCGGGTTCTGGAAGTCCTTGTCGAAGACGAAGACGTCGGGCAGCACCGGATCGCCGATCTGGTCCGCCGGAATCAGGTCCCCATACGCCGGCGGAGCCCCCAGGAAGGGCGTGGCGGCGCTGCTGCGAAACAGGCTCTGCCCGCGGCTGCCATCGGTGGAGCGGCTGGAGGCCAGCACCAGGCCTGGGATGCGGGCGTAGTAAATCCCGGCGTTGGCCCGCACCACCGTCTTGCCGTCGCTCCACGGGTCCCAGGTCACCCCCAGCCGCGGCTGCCACAGATCCTCGTCGGAGGGGATGTCGCCGTTGGAGGGAAACTCCTGCGGTCCGGCCTCGGTGGTCACCGTCTGGCCGATGAAATCGGCGTAGAAGAGCTCATCCCGGGGGGTGATCAAATCCGGCTGGATCTGGGCCTCCCAGCGCAGGCCGTAGGTCACCGTCAGGTTGGAACGGGGCTGCCAGGTGTCCTGAACGAACACCGCCGGCTCCTCCTGGGTGATGGTCTGGGTCCCCGCCTGCTCCACCGTCAGGCCCCCGACGCCGGCCTGCTGCAGATAGAGCAGCACCGGCCCGGTGATGTCCGTGCCCGCCGGGCAAACGCCGGCGAAGGACGAGCTGCCGTCGGAGCATTCCACGTAATCGGGATTCTCCAGATAGTTGAGGAAGCCGTCGGTGGAGCTGAAGATGAAGCGGCCGTTGGCGAAGCCGAGGAAGGTCTGAAAGGCCTCGGTGCGGTTGTACTCCACCCCGGCCTTGATGGTGTGCTGATTCTTCAGCCAGGTGAGGTTGTTGTTGATCTGGTAGCGGGTGTCGTCGTAGATCACCGGGATGAAGAAGGGCATGCCGAAGCGATAGCCGCGGAGGAAGTCGAAGGCGGTGTCCGGAAAGGGGCGGCCGGTGGCGGGATTGATGGGCCCCTCGTAGGGCCGCGGGCGATCCTCCACGGCGTATTGGAAACGCAGCTCGTTGAGCAGGTTACTGGACAGATTGGAGACCAACGAGCCGCTCCAGGCCCGGGAGGAATCCTGCTCCACCGCGTTGGCGCTGCGACCCCAGGAATCGACGTCGAAGGTGCCGTTCACCTGCTCCGAGTCGGTGTAGTTGAACCGTAGGGTGAAGAGCTGGTTCTGGCGGGCGTGCCAGTCGACCTTGGCCAGGAACGCGGCGTTGTCGTTGGTGCGGCCGATGGGCAGATTCTCTCCGGGGCTGCCGAGATCGGCGTAGGCGTCCACCACCCGCGGCTCGATGCGCGCCGGATCGTTTTGTTTGGTCTCCGAAGCGTCCTGATAGTCCAGGGCGGTGAAGAAGAAGAGCTCGTTGCGCTGCAGCGGGCCACCGAGGGTGAAGCCCACCTGGGTCTGGTCGGCGTCGAACTCCGGTTCCCGGGTGCCGTCCTGACGCTTCGCCCGGGCGGCCAGGGAATCGTCCAGATAGTAGGTGTGGGCGGTGCCGGCGAGGGTGTTGGTACCGGATTTGGTCACCACGCTGACGAAGCCCGAGGAGGAGCGGCCGAACTCTGCCGGTGCGCCGTCGGGCACCACCACGAACTCCTGCACCGCGTCCAGGTTGAAGGTGAAGGCCGGCCGCTGGCCGCCCCGCTGCTCGCCGAAGAAGGGGTTGTTGAAGTCGGCACCGTCCACCGAGATGTTGTTCTGGATGCCCTTCTGACCGTTGATGGTGAGCTCCTCGCCGTCCGGCCCCTGGACCACCGCCACCCCGGGGGTGAGCTTGGTGAGCTCGAGGAAGTTGCGGTTGGTGGTGGGCAGCCCTTCCAGGGCCTCGCGATCGATGGTGACGGAGTTCTCGGTCTTGGCGGTGTCGATGAGGGGCGCCTCGCCGCGGACCACGATCTCCTCCTCCACCGCCGACACCTGCAGGGTCAGCCGCAGGGACACGGTGCGCCCAACGGTGAGCTCGATGCCCTCGCGCACCAGGGTGGTGAAGCCGGCCAGCTCGACCGTGACCTTGTAGGGCCCCAGGGGCAGCAGCACAGCGCGGAAACGCCCCTGATCGTTGGTGATCTGAACCTGGGTGAAGTTGGTGGCGGTATTCACCAACGTCACGGTCGCCCCGGGCAGCACGGCACCGGATTCATCCACCACCTCGCCTTCGATCACTCCGGTGGTGGCCTGAGACTGGGCGGGGGCTCCGGGAGCCCACAGACCGAGCGCCAGGAGCAATCCAAGAAGCAGTGCGGTCTTCTTCCAGCAGCGCAGGATCATGAGAACCCTCCTTCCTTGCGAGCCTATCGAGGTCGTGGGCCTTTCGAGGTCATGGGCCTACCGAGGTCCTGGGCCTTTCGAGGTCCTGGGCAGACTTGAGATTCCAACGATTTGTGACCTCATCGTAACTCGCAGCCCGCGGCTTTGCAGCAAGAAGAAGATTGCGCATAGCTGCTGTAACACGGTATCCAGACTGCCCTTCTCCCCGCTTCGACAGAGCCTACGAGCGCGCAAGTGCTAAGCTTAGCCTCAAATATCCGTCCAGTCCGCGTCCAAGCCACGATCTGTTCGACACTCGCAACGCCCGATTCGGGGGCGGGAGCACACCGTATGAACTCCATCCGCTGCAGCCTCGGGCTCATCGTCACCGCGCTTCTTCTACTCACCGTCGGCTGCGGCCAGGAAGAAGCGTCCTGGGCCCGCTTCCACGGTTCCGACGGGCAGGGGATCGCCGAGGTCGAAGGCCTGCCGGTGACCTGGAACGCGGAGGGCCAAGGGGTCCGATGGAGAACCGAGGTCCCCGGCCGCGGCAATTCCTCACCGGTGGTGCACTCCGGCCGCATCTTTCTGACCACCGCCGTGGAGGCGGAGGAACCCACCCCCCAGGGCCGCCGGCGCTTTCACCGCATCGTCCTGGCCTACGACCTGGCCAGCGGCGAGAAGCTGTGGCAGACCCAGCTCTTCACCGCTCCCGAGGAGCCCAAACACCGCATGAACACCTTCGCCGCACCGACTCCAGTGACCGACGGTGAGCGGGTCTACGCCTTCTTCGGCGAGGTCCTGGCGGCCCTCGATCTGGACGGCCAGGTGATGTGGCAGCAACAGGTGGACCCCCGCTTCATCGCCGAATCCCACTACGGAGCGGCGAGCTCGCCGGTGCTCACCGAGGACTCGGTGATCCTCTTCCAAGATCGGGAGGTGGTGGCGGACGATCAGCAGGGCTGGCTGGGAGCGTTCTCGAAGGACAACGGCGAGGAGCTGTGGCGCATCCACTGGGACAACAGCTGCTGCGCCTACACCACCCCACTGGTAGTCGACCGCGGCGCCGGCGAGGAGCTCTACGTCGCCCACTCCGGTTCCATCGCCGCCTACTCCGCCGCCACCGGCGAGGAGTTTTGGCGCGAGGCAGTGCCCATCAACCAGCTGGTGTCCAGCCCGGTCCTCGAGGGCGACATGCTGGGCATCTCCGGCGGCGCCCACGGGGTCCGCCACACCCGCTTCTTCCAGCTCGCCGGCAGCGGCGCGGAGACCACCCGCGAGATGCTTTGGGAGGATCCCCGCCAGGCCCCCCACACCGCCAGTCCGGTGCTCTACAACGGCCTGTTCTTCGCGGTCACCGACAAAGGAGTGGTCACCTGCTGGGACGCCCAGACGGGAGAGGTCTACTGGCAGGAACGCCTCGAGCAATGGCACAACCGAGTCTCCCTGGTGGCCGGCGATGGCAAGGTCTACGTACCCTCCACCTGGGGCCGCACCTCAGTGTTGGCAGCGAGCCAGGAATTCCAATTACTGGGCCAAAACGACCTCGACGGCACCAAGTGCAACGCCTCGCCGGCCATCGCCGACGGCTGTCTGCTGCTGCGCACCGGCGGCCATCTATGGTGTATCGACGGCACCAGCACCAGCGATTTCCCCAGCCCCGCCGATCAAGAAGAAGCCCCACAAGAAGAGGCGGATCAGGGAGCGGCGGACGAGAGTGCCTCCGGCGAAGGCGACGCTAGCGACGAGGACGCCTGAGGGCCGCCTTCCACCCCCGCCGCGATGCGCGGCAGCACTAGCCGCAGCAGCTCCGTCAGAACCTGCTGGCGCCGCGGCCCCACGTGCTCCCCCTCCACCCACAGCAGCTCCTTGGGCTCCCGAGCCGCCGCATAGAGGCTGGCGACGCAGCTCCGGGGGATGCGCTCGTCGTCCTCGGCGTTGATCATCACCAGCGGCCGGGGGGCGACCTCCGCGGCGTAGAGCTCCGGCTGCAGCTGGGCCAGCAACGTTCCGCCCACAAACTTCGCCGGAGGGCCCAAGAACGGATTCTGCACCTCTTCGGGCAGATTGAAGGCGAGCATGGCGGGAAGATCGCCGCCGCCGTGGATGGACCACACGCGGGAGATCCGCTCATCCAGCGCCCCGGTGATCACCGCCAGCGGCGCGCCCAAGCTGACCCCCAGCATCTCCACCCGCCCAGAGTCCACCGACGGCCGCGGCAGCAGATGGTCCAAGGTCAGGCGCAGACAGGGCGGAGCGTCCAGCAGCGCCCCCCGAATGGCCGGCAGCGCCGTGGCCACCTCCAGCCCCTTGGGCTTGGCAGGGCCGTGGTAGGGGTAGGAAAGCGCCGCCACCACGAAGCGGTCGTCCGGCGGCAATAGCTCCACCGCGTCCCGGCCGGTGCGATGGCCACCGAGGATGAGCACCAGGGGCCGAGGCTCGGCATCGACGGCGCTGGCGGCCTCGACGGCGCTGGTGGGCGTGCGCACCGCCATCTCGCAGCGCAGGCCGCTGGTGGAGGTCAAACGCCAGCGCTCGGTGACGAAGCCTTCCCCCTCCGCAGCCGACTCCCGCTCCGCTCCCGACAGCTCGCCGTACCGCTCCTCGAAGCGAGGCCCAGCGTCGCGGGTGAGCACGAACCAAGCCACAACGGCGAAGATCAAAACGCCGTTGAGGAGCAGTCCCAAGGCGGCCAAAGCACGAATGCGAAGCTTCTTGGAGAATGACACCGGGGGGCTCGGGGCCCCCTCGGAATGGGCTGCTGCGGACGAGCTCAAGATCCTGGAATTCTAACATTTTGGGCAAAGAGCCGGTCCCGCTTCGGCCACTGCCGTGAACCAGCCAGCTGGCCCTGAAAGCCCTGCCCTTCTGTGACATTCCGGAAGAGACCGCAGATCGGCCCAACTTCTGAACCCGATCGCCGTATGATCTAATCTTCCTTGGACCGTCAACCAACCTTGCAACGATTTTACCCGAGGGGTCCCATGCATCTCTTCATCCGCCCATTCAGCTCGGTTCTGAGCATCTCGGTCTTCATCCTCAGCGGCTTTTTGGCCACAGCCTGTTCCGAGCCCTCCGAAAGCCCTTCCACTTCTACCCAACCAGCCACCACCAATCCCGCCGCAGCGGGCGAGCCGGTGGTCCTGGGAGTGATCCCCTGGTTCGAGCTCACCGACTCCTCGCAGCAACCCTACGGCCTCGACGAGCTGCGGGGGCAAGTGTGGATCGCCGGCTTCGCCGGTGACGACGACACGATGGAAACGCTGGCCCAGGACCTCGCCGGCAGCTCCTGGGGCGAAGAGGTTCAGCTGGTGAGCTTCGCCGCCGGCTCCGGTGGTCAGGAATCCGGCGGCTGGAAGGTGCTTTCCGGCTCTCCGGACCAGATGAAGCACCTGCGCGCCGCCCTCGACGAGGCTCGTCAGAAGGCGGGGGCTGCGGAGGGCGACCTCGCCCTCCTCGACCGTCTGGGCCGCATCCGGGGTTTCTTCTCCGACTCCGACGCCTTGCTCCAGAACGCCCAGGAAGTCACCGCGGAGATCAAGCCCTTCCCCTATCCGGCGGACATCATGAATCCGGCCTGGATGGAGGAGCGCCGGGAGGTCCAGCTGGGCTCCGCCAAGACCTTTGGCGTGCGCCATGACTTCCAGCTCACGGACCGCCTGCCGGAGTCCGGCATCACCTTCGTCAACCAGGTGACGGAAGACTCGGGCAAGCGCTACAAGACCAACCACTACGACCACGGCAACGGCGTCATCGCCGCCGACGTCGACGGCGACGGCCGGCAGGATCTCTACTTCACCACCCAGATCGGCAGCAACGAGCTGTGGCGCAACCTCGGCGACGGCCGCTTCGAGAACATCACCGAGGGCTCCGGCGTCGGCCTGGCGGATCGGGTGGGAGTGTCCGCCGCCTTCGGCGACATCGACAACGACGGCGACCCGGACCTCTTCACCACCTCCGTGCGCGGCGGCAACGCCCTCTTCGTCAACGACGGCAGCGGCGTCTTCACCGACATCACGGAGCAGGCCGGCGTCGGTCTCGAGGCCCATTCCTCCGGCGCGGTCTTCTTCGACTACGACCGCGACGGCCTCCTCGACCTCTTCGTCACCAACGTCGGCCGCTACACCACCGACGAGCAGGGCCCCGGCGGCTATTACATCGGCTACCAGATCGCCTTCGACGGCCACCTCAAGCCCGAACGGGCGGAGCGCAGCTACCTTTACCGCAACCTCGGCGAGAACAAATTCCAGGACGTGTCCGAGCAGGTGGGCCTGATGGAAGAAGGCTGGAACGGCGACGCCGCGGTGGTGGACTTCGACCAGGACGGCTGGATGGACCTGTTCATCAGCGACATGCAGGGGCACGACGAGTATTACCGCAACGACCGCGGCCAGCGCTTCGTCGACCAGAGCCGGCAGCTCTTCCCCGCCACCCCCTTCGGCACCATGGGCATCCAGATCTTCGACTTCGACAACGACGGACGCCTGGATATCTACCTCACCGACATGCACACCGACATGGTGCGCCACTTCCCGCCGGAGGAAGAGAAGGAGAAGCTCCCCGCCGACGAGATGATGGGTCCCGACGGCACCGGCTCCGACGGCAACCACGTCCTCGGCAACGCCTTCTTCCGCAATCTGGGCAACGGACAGTTCGAGGAGATCTCGGATCTCATCGGCGCCGAGAACTACTGGCCCTGGGGGCTGTCCAGCGGTGACCTCAACGCCGACGGCTGGGAGGACGCCTTCGTCGCCTCCAGCATGAGCTACGGCTGGCGCTACGCGGTGAACTCGGTGCTCCTCAACGAGAACGGCCAGCGCTTCCGGGACGCCGAGTTCATCCTCGGCGTCGAGCCCCGCCGCGGCGGCATCAACGGCATCCCGTGGTTCGAGCTCGACTGCTCCGGCGCCGACAGCGACCACTTCCACTGCCAGGGCCTGGAAGGCAAGCGAGAGGTCTGGGGCGCCCTCGGCAGCCGCTCGTCGCTGATCTGGGATCTGGACGAGGACGGCGACCTGGACGTGGTCACCAACGAGTTCCACGGCGAGCCCCTGGTGCTGATCAGCGACCTCGCCGACAACCATCCGATCCACTACCTGAAGGTCGATCCGGTGGGCACCGCCTCCAACCGCGACGGCATCGGCACCCGCGTCGTGGTCACCGCCGGCGGCCGCACCTTCACCAAGGTGCTGGACGGCAGCTCCGGCTACCTCTCCTTCTCGCCCCTGCCGCTCTACTTCGGCCTCGGCGAGGCGGAGACGGTGGACTCGATCCAGATCACCTGGCCCTCGGGCAAGACCCAAACCGTCCCCGGCCCCATCGAGAGCAACCAGCTGCTGACGGTGACCGAAGAAGGCTGAGGCCTCTGCAGCGGCTATCGTCTCTTCAATCCCAAGCGGGAGCCAGGCCCTCCGGCGAGATGATGCGACCGCCGGAATGGGCCAGGCCGAAGATGGTCTCCATCTCCTCCTTCGACAGACGGAAGTCGTAAACCTCGAGGTTCTGCCGGCAATGCTCCTCGCTGGAGGTGCGGGGAATGGCCACGACGCTATCCTGCTGGAGCAGCCAACGCAGCGCCACCTGATGCTCGCTCTTGCCGTGGCGGCGGGCGATTTCGGTGAGCTCCGGAGCGTCCGCCACCCCGCCCTGGGCCACCGGGCTGTAGGCGGTGAGCGCCATGCCGTGGTCGCGGACGGCGGCCAGCACGGCGGTCTGGTCGAGGAAGGGGTGATACTCCACCTGGTTGACCACCAGCGGCTCCTGGGTCGCCGCCCACGCCTTCTGCATCAAGGCGGTGTTGAAGTTGCTGATGCCGATGTGGCGAGCCCACTTCTTCTCCCACGCCTGGTTGAGGCGCTGCACCGTGGCTTCGAGGCTCGTGCCCTCGAAGCTCGGCCAGTGCAGCAGGAGCAGGTCCACCGAGTCGAGGCCCAGGCGCTCGAGGCTTCGCTGAACCGAGTCGTGGAATTCTCCTTCACCGAAGTGGTCGGGCCAGACCTTGGT